>CAMYJN010000229.1 GCA_947258625.1 uncultured Polyangiaceae bacterium
AGCTGCTGACCGACCAGGCCGTCGTCGACCATGTTGAAGCCGAACTTCAGCATCCGCATCGCCGTCGGGCTCTTCGAGTTGATTTCCTTGGCCCAGCCCAGGGCGAAATTCTCGAGATCGGCGTGGGGGACCACCGCGTTGACCATTCCCATCTCGGCCGCTTCCTGGGCGCTATAGTTGAGGCCCACGAAGAAGACCTCGCGCGCCTTCTTCTGACCTACCTGCCTGGCGAGGAGCGCCGAGCCATAGCCGCTGTCGAAGCTCGCCACGTCGGGGTCGGTCTGTTTGAAGACAGCGTGCTCCTCGCTAGCGATGGTCAGGTCGCAAACCACATGAAGGCTGTGGCCCCCGCCAACTGCCCAACCCGGCACCACGGCGATGACGACCTTGGGCATGAAACGGATCAGGCGCTGCACTTCAAGGATGTGCAGGCGACCAAGTCGAGCTGGGTCGATCTCTCCGGCTGCATCGGTTTCGTACTTGTAACCGTCCTTGCCCCGAATCCGTTGGTCGCCGCCCGAGCAAAACGCCCAGCCGCCGTCCTTCGGCGAAGGCCCATTGCCGGTGAGCAGAACGCAGCCGACGTCCGAGGTCTGCCGCGCGTGGTCGAGCACCCTGTAGAGCTCGTCGACCGTGCCAGGGCGAAACGCGTTCCGCACCTCGGGCCGGTCAAAGGCGATGCGCACCGTGCCGTGGCCTTTGGCGCGGTGATAGGTGGTATCTTGGAGGTCGAAGCCTGGTACCTCAGCCCAGTTGGACGCGTCGAATATCTGGGAAACCATCGACCCGCTACTCTGTGAACTCGCTCAGAACCGCGAGGATGATGCGCCCCAAAAGCGTGGCGACTTGCTGACGCGAAAACTCACCCTCGATCCAACGCTGCAGAATCTCACCGGCGCCGGTTAAAATCATGTCAGCGAGCGCTTGGGCTTCGGCGTCATCAAGTCTCGTGAGCTCACGAAGCGGGATGAGCCACGGCTGTACGAGCTGCCCACGGAAATCCATGCTGATCGCGGAGATTTCCTGATCTGGACCTACCGAACGAAGCAATTGCCAGCCTCCGGGGCCCTTGGCTTCGATGGTGTCGCACGCGGCGTCGATGAAGCCGCGTGCGATCGTTGCAATGTCCGCGTCACCGTCGGTTTCCAGGATGTTGGGCGTGCGGCGTGCGAAGTCCTCGAGGAAGTCCTCGAGCACACCTTTGATGAGCTCGTGTCGGTTCGGAAAAAATTTGTAAACGACCGGCCTGGTGATGCCTGCCGCCGCGGCGACATAGGGAATGCGCACGTTGTCGACGCCGTCGGCAGCGATGATGTCCGACGTGACGCGCAACAATTGTTGTTGGCGGTCTTCGGGACTGAGCCTGGTACGGGAGGCGTCGCTTGGTCTGTTGCTTGATGGCATCGAGTGACGAAAAAGGGCGGCCCCAAAAACAGAAGCCACCCTAATCCTTTTCTAGAACTACGGACGACTCAGTCTTGAGCCAGGTTCATCACCTGTTGGAGGCTCATGGCGAGGGTCATGTCGCCGTCGATTTTGATCTTGCCGGACATGAAGGCCTGCATCGGGTTCAGCGAGCCGTTGAGCATGCCGAGCCAGTCTTCGGAGGACACGGTGATGGTCGCGCCCGGGCTGTCATGGGTGCCCTTGCTGACGAAGCCGCTGGTCTTGCCCTTCGTGCAGTCCAAGCTCCACTCACCACCACCGTCACCGGTGATGTTGAACTGGTAGATCGCGTTGGGGGCGGTGGCCGCGTCGGTGTTTTCGGCGGCTCTCTTCTCAAACTTCTCGAAGAACTCAGCTGCGGATTCCATTGATCTTGCCTCTCTTGTGTTGTCGGCCGCCGTTCCCACCCGCTCCCCGGATGTGGCCTGCCGGAGGGGAGTTGTAACCGAAATTTCCGCTGCATGCACCCCTGTAAGAAGTGGAAAAACGCAGCAATTTCGGCGTTCAGTGACCTGTTGCTGTTTGAAACAAGCCGGAAACGCACGACACATCCCGCCGAAACAGCGCGGATCTAGGCTCTGCCAACTTCGAAGGAGGAACCGGGGATGGACGCTCTCAATCAGGCGGATACCGCATGGCTCATGGTGTCGTGTGCACTCGTGATGCTGATGACACCGGGCTTGGCGCTCTTCTATGGCGGCATGGTGAACTCGAGCAACGTGCTGTCGTCGTTCATGCACAGCTTCATCGCGCTCGGCATCATCACGCTGCAGTGGGTCGTGATCGGCTATTCTCTGGCGTTCGGATCGGACGCGGGTGGAGGCTTCATCGGCGGTTTCGAATTCGCCTTCCTGAACGGCGTGGGTCTGGAGCCGCAAGAGGGCTCCACGATCCCACACATCTTGTTCATGGCGTTTCAGATGATGTTCGCGATCATCACGCCGGCGCTGATCTCGGGCGCAATCGCAGAGAGAATGAAGTTCTCGGCCTACTTCCTCTTCATCATTTTGTGGGCGACGCTGGTCTACGACCCCATTTGCCACTGGGTTTGGGGTCCGGACGGCTGGCTCGGCGCCCGTGGGGCCCTCGACTTTGCCGGCGGCACGGTCGTTCACCTTTCGTCGGGCGCGGCAGCCTTGGTCTGCGCAATCGTCATCGGTCGCCGGAGTCGACCCGGCCCGCCCCACAATCTCACATTGACCCTGCTCGGTGCAGGCCTGCTCTGGTTCGGTTGGTTCGGCTTCAACGCGGGCAGCGCGCTTGCCGCGAACGACAACGCCGCGCTCGCTCTGGTCAACACGCACCTGGCGGCCGGCGCTGCCGCGCTCGCTTGGGCCATCTTCGAATGGATCAGGCAGGGCAAGCCAACCGCCCTCGGGGTCGCTTCGGGGTTGGTGGCTGGTCTCGTCGTAATCACGCCGGCGGCCGGTTTCGTCGGCCCAACCTCGGCCGTCCTGATGGGCTTGATCGCAGGTCCCGTTTGCTACAGCGCCGTGTTGCTCAAGGGCACCCTCGGCTATGACGACGCGCTCGATGCGTTTGGCATTCACGGCGTCGGTGGCGCGCTCGGCGCGGTATTGACGGGGGTCTTCGCGAGCGCGGTCTGGGGCGGAACCGACGGACTTATCGGAGGCAACAGCGCTCTCTTCATCGAGAACATCATCGGCGTCCTCGCGGCCGCAGCCTATTCGATCACCATGACGTTCGTGATTCTGAAGCTCCTCGACGTCACCATCGGTCTCCGCGTCAGCAAAGACGAGGAAAGCGAAGGCTTGGACACCAACCTACACGGCGAAGAGGGTTACCACATGGGTGGTGCGGGGGCGCTGACCGAGTAGCCCCGGCTCGACGGCACCGACCGATCGTCCGGATTGTCCGGGGCCTGGTTTCATCTTAGGTCTCGGGCATGGGTCTAGGCCGCTTCGTTACGAGGTTGTTCGGCAGGAAGGCGGAGCCCCGGCCGCCTTTGCCCGAAGCGGAGGAGCGGGACTATTCGCTCCAGGAGCTGGCTGCCTACGACGGCTCCGATCCAGGCAAGCCGCTCCTCATCGCCATTCGCGGCCAGGTCTACGACGTGACGCGCGGCCGAAATTTCTATGGCCCAGGCGGACCTTACGGCATGTTCGCCGGCAAAGACTGCACGCGCGCGCTGGCGAAGGTGTCGTTCGACGTAGAGATGTTCACCGGCGACATCGACGGACTGGAACCCGACGAGCTCGACAAGCTCGAAGAGTGGATCGAGATGTTCGAAGGGAAGTATCGACGGGTCGGGCGGCTGCTCTAGCGCTACGGCGATAGCACGGGGCTCACCTGAAGCACCTCGCCGCCAGAGCCGCCACCATCGTTGGTGATGTACAAGAGGCCGTCGGGGCCCTGTCGCGGCGACCGAAGTCGTCCTTGGTCTTCGATCACCCGAAAATCATCGGTCACTTCGCCCTCTGCGCTCACGACGTAGATGTGAAGATGCGCGGCTTTCAGAGTCGCCACGGCGAGAATGCCGTCCCAGTCTCCCCATTGGCTTCCCTCGATGAACGTGGCGCCTGAAAGCGCAAGGGTGGGAGATCCGCTCGACCAGATCGCCTCGATTGCATCGGGGAACGCCACCAGGTCCGTCATGGGGACGGACTCGGTGTAGCCAGGCACCGGGTCCCAGCCGAAGTTGCCGGCCACGAGCAGATTCACTTCGTCGTCGATCGACGGACCGTGCTCTGCCGAGACGCCTAGATCGTCCGAGGCGCGAAACGCCATGCCTTGGATGTTGCGATGACCTTTGGAGAACCAGCGCTCGCCGCTCGGGTTGTCGGGCGCAGCGTCGCCGTTTCGATCGATGCGAAGCACCTTGCCCCCGAGGGAGTCGTCGTCCTGGGGTGTCGTCCCGATCGCGGCATCGCCCGTGCCCACCCACAGGTAGTCATCGGGCCCGAAGCGGGGCCGGCACCCGCTGTGGCGTCCGGTGCTGTACGGCATGCCGGTCACGATGTCGGTCCGTTTAACCACCGAGTCTCCGTTGGGCGTCTGGAGCTCGTAACGTACCAAGCGCACATCGGTCGCGGTGCCCGCATTCGAGGCCATGCACACGTAGACGTAGCCGTTGTTCGCAAAGTCGGGATCGACCTCGAGGCCCAACATCCCGCCTTCGCCGCTCGCGACGAGGTCGGGCGGTGCGATAGTGACGGGCGTCGAACCGACTCCACCGACGTACACGTTGAGTGGCCCCGACCTCTCCGTGACCAGCACGGTTCCGTTGGGCAGCCAGGCGATGTCCCATGGTTTGGTCAGGCCAGAAATGAAAGGCGTGACATCCAAGTCGACCAAGGTGTTGTCGCCTCCGGAGCCCGCGTCTCCACCCGCGCCGGCGATGCCACCGGTGCCGTCCGTGTTGCTCGTCGATTCCCCACATGCCCCCAACAGGAAGGCACAGACCAAAAAGATTCTTAACCCCACGATGTTAACTTTGCGGTTCGAAGCGCCGGATTCAAGCCAACGGGAACCGCTGGTAGGCCCATGTAACCACGGTACCTACGCATAGCGCGGTCATCGCGTAGAGAAACGGCAGTTTGAGAAGGGCCTCCTGTTCGGCTACGGGAAACGTGGCCAAGATGACCGCGATTGCGAGCGGCGCTGAATCCACATGCCGCATGCGATCGGCAGGAGCATGAGCGCAAGCGTG
>CAMYJN010000230.1 GCA_947258625.1 uncultured Polyangiaceae bacterium
AAACGGTAGACCGAGGAGCGCGTTGCCAAGGGCGATCAAAGCGATGAAGGCGAGCAGCATGGCCCCAACGTTCAAGGCCAACTTCATGCCTTCGTACGCCCCCCGCGCGGCGGCGTCGATTACGTTCGCGTCCGGGCTATCAACCTCCATGGCGAAGTCATCTTCGATTTCACGCGTCTCGGTCTCCGGCCACATGACTTTGGCGATCACCAAAGCGGCCGGAGCACTCATCACGGTTGCAGCGATCAGATGCCCGGCAATGTCTGGAAAGACGCCTTTGAGTAGACCCACGTAGGCCCCCCGCGACGGTGGCAAAGCCGCCGGTCATCACCGCGGTGAGCTCCGACATGCTCATCTTCCCGATGAACGGTGCGATCATCAGCGGCGCCTCGGTCTGGCCGACGAAGGTGTTGGCGGCCACGGAAAGCGTTTCGGGCCCGGAGGTCTTCATGGTGCGGCGCATGATCCACGCGAAGATGCCCACCAGGCGCTGCATGATGCCGAGGTAATAGAGAATCGTCATCAACGAGGAAAAGAAAATCAGCGTTGGAAGCACGTTTATCGCAATCGTAAACTTCTCCGACGCGAAGTCGCCAAAGATGAATTCGGTGCCTTCGGCGGTGAAGCCGAGCAAAGCGAGCACCAGGTCGTTGAGAACCGAAAAGAGCCGTAGTCCAAGGTCGGTCTTCATCACGAGGACGCCGAATGAAACTTGAAGGCCGATTCCCCATGCGATGACCCGCCAAGGAATCCGTTCGCGATGCTTGGAGAACAGCCACGCGATCGCCACCATTGCGAACAGACCGAAAAGTGAGATCAGGCGCTGCCAAAAAGGCACCGCACCGACGTCGGTGCTCAAGAGGGCGGCAAGGCTTTGCATCGCCGCGGATACTAGCCGGTTTTCATTCGTAGGGAACGTCGAAGCGGGCGCGATAAGTCGCGATACGCGGCTCTACGTCTTCTTTCGTCATCCCGAAGTCTGCGAGGGAGTATTTGTGACGGCCGTACTTGTGTTGCTTGTTCACCTTTTGCGAGGCCTGCATGAGGCGGACGGTGGGGGTGGTGAGCTCGAGACCGGCAGCCTCGTAGATCCGCACGACCTCGGGCAGCGGGTCCTTGATCAAGTCGTAGTACGAAACGTCGATGAAGCCTCGATCGGCGACGCGTTCCCGAGTTGCTAGCGCTCGCCGTGCCATGTTCTCAATTTTGCCGAGCCAGTGGCTGGCGACCCGCTTTGGATCCACCTCGTCGCTGAAGATCATTTGAAGGTGGGTGAGCATGCTGAAGAGCGAAGGGCTCGTCTTGAGCGGGTCGCGGTGGGTGTGGACGAGTAGCGCCTTTGGAAACACCTGCAGCAGAGGGTCGAAGTACTCTTGATGGTGCGGTGTCTTGAGCACCCAGCGGACGTCCTTGCCTATCCCCGGCCGCTGCCATTGCAAGTACTGCATCATGCGCCTGAGCGCCTGATAGGCCGGAACGTGATCCTGAGCTTCGAGCCACTTGGAGTACGTGGGCACGTTCATCATCGCCTCGGGGGTCGTCGTCAGAAACGCCTGCTCGAGGAGGATCACCTCTTCTTCGGGCGCGTCTGGCTCGGCGGGATGGATCGCGAAGAAGCCCGGTGACATGTACTTGAGCCCTTTGGCAGCGGCGGCGGCCTGCGCGAAGCGCGGGTCTTTCTTTTGCCCGACTTTCTGCTTCGCGGGCGCGGGATTGATCGCCTCCCAGGAGGCCAGCGAACGAATGGCCGGGTCCTGTGCGATCAAACGATGCAACATCGTCGTTCCGGTGCGCGCCAGTCCGGCGACGACGATCGGCGCCTCGACCTGAATGTCCAGGATTTCGGGGTGCCGTTTGATCGTGTCTTGGGCCACCAACTTGTTGGTCAGTACACCTACGATTCGGCCGCGGATGATCATGTGCCCCACCGGATTGAGCCGCGCCTCACGATTGATCGAGTCGACCAGCACCTCGAGCGGCTCGAGGAAACCCTCGTCGCCAAAATCGTCGAGACCGACTTTGCGCCGTGCGTCCGAAAGCACCCTTCGCACCGTGATCGGCTTCCCGCCGATGCCTAGCTTCCACAACGCACGGCCAATGCGATTGGCCAGGGCAATCGCGGCAGGGCGGTACGGCTTGCCAAAGCTGCTCGTGATCTCAGCCGAAGACATCGAACTCGTCAGAGCTCCGAAAGCTTCACCACCCGCGTCTGGGGCTGAGGATGCTCCGTGGCTCGCACCCAGCGCCAACACATCGTGCCCTCTTCATGCCCTACGGTGTCGATCCAGTTGTCGAAGCCCTTGTTCTGCGCGGCAACCACCACTCGGACGGAGCCATCGGGACGATACTTCGCCGTGTGCTTGTTCACATGGACCGGGTAGTAACGATAGTCGAGCGACTCCATCCAGTAGTTGTTGAGCTGGAAGTTCCAGTGCTCACATTCGGGTGGCGTGGCGTCGATCACCAGGGCCTCGTCCGGCGCGAGCTTCCAATAGCTGTGATAGTAAGCGATGTCGGGCACCCCACCCGCCATGTTCGAGACGTTCTGGTCGAATCGGGGCAACTGATTGGTGTGCTGCTTGAAGCCTTCCGCCCAACTCGCGAAGAGCATCGCAGCGCCGGCCACGAGGCCAGCCGATTGAGTAAGCCCCTCCGCACAGCGGATCGGATCGAATGGCGTCGGCATTCCGTCCCCGCCGAGGCGTTCGATGTGCAGGTCCGCAATGGTTTCGTTTTCGCGATCCAAACGTGTCTGGCGGACGATCAGGGTGCCGGTGTCCTTCTCCATCGGTAGCCAGTTTCCCGGTTGCTTCTCGGTGCTGAGGATGATCTCGAAGCTTCCGTCCGGCGCGACGTCCAGCGTCGACGCTTCGAGGTACCCCGTCGGCGGCATGCCGCGACCTTGCCCATAGTTCCCCTTTTGCGTGAAGAAGCCGAGATAGTGAACGGTCCCGCGGTTGCCCCAGATGCGATACTCGTGATCGCCACTAATCGCCGCGTTTTGGTAGTAGTTGTCGGGATGATCGGCGCCCATCTTCGCCGTTTCGTGGACCACCCGTTGGAGCACGGGCGCGAGCGGGTCGTTGTGCTCGACGAACGTTTGCAGCGCCGCGCGCGTGATCCGGCTCAGGTACCGGAAACCCTCCATGCGATTCAAGGGATCGCTCGGTGTGTTGGGCCCAAGCACGACGTTGCCAGCCATCTTGAGGGTGTCACAAAACTGGTTCCACACCGTTCCGTCGAGGATCTCTCGTTCTTGTTTGCTCAGCTCATCGCTCATTTGATTCCCTCAAAGCACGTCATGTTTGCGCAGAAGCGCTTCGGTCTTGCTCCAAAGCAGCGCGCCGTTCTTCGGATCCATCGAAGCTTCCGACGACTCCTTGAACCGCATCATGTGCATGTACTCGCCGGTCTTCTCACCCATTTCATCCGAAGACACGAGATAGTCGACCGGAATCGACGCCTTTTCGGGACTTTGGAAGAACATAGCCATGACGGGGCTGAGAACTGGCTTGAGCCAGTTGGGCGCCTCGCGCGCCATGTTGGAGTTGACGGCGCCCGGACAGAGCGCGTGGACACAGACGTCCGGGTTTCCGCCACTGCCCCCGGGATTGAGACGTCTCGAAAGCTCGTGGAAGAAAGTCGTCAGGTGTAGCTTGCTCAATCCGTAGTGCTTAACCCCGTCGGTCACGCCGTATTCGATCGGCCGGCCGAACGCGTCGAAGTCGATCGGGATCGAGCTCCGGTGGGTCTCCGAGGAAATGAAGATCAGCCGCGGTGGATCCTCGGCGCGAGAATTGTGACCGTAGACCGCATTCGGAATCACTCCGTCACGCAGCAATCGGCGGAGCACGACGAACTTGGCGAGGAAATTGACCGCAAACATCAGCTCGAGACCGTGCTTGTTCGTGCGCGACGTGACCGGAACGACACCTGCATTGAACACCGCGACGTCGAGCGTCACGTTGCGGTCCCGGAGCTCGTCGCAAAAGGCTGCAATCGAGTCGAAATCGCTGAGGTCGACGTGCATCATCTCGACGCTGCCGCCACTGCTTTCGACCCGAACCTCTTCCCCCGCTTCGGGAATCCCGCTTCGGCAGGCCATGATCACGTGGGCGCCGCGCTTTGCGAGCCGATTCGCAATTCCCTTCCCCAAGCCGCTGTTGGCGCCGGTTACTAAACAGACGCGGCCATCGAGCCGCACGCGATCCGGAACGGGATCGACCTTCGCCTCTTCGCTTCGCTGGTCGAGCAACCCGCTCACGACCGCACTCAGCGGGTTCTGGTGGGTCCTATTGGCCATGGCCGACGCACTTTAAAGAACTCGGTTCCACTGTCAACGAGCCCCTGTAATTTCAAGGTATTCGGCCACGACAGCCCCCAGGCCGACAAACATCGCCCGAGCCATCAGCGCATGTCCGATCGAAACTTCATCGATCCCAGGCAAGGTCAGAAACGTCGCTAGATTTTGCAAGTCCAGGTCGTGGCCGGCATTGACGCCGAGCCCATGGCCGATCGCGCATTGGACCGCCGCGCGATAGTGATCGAGGCTGCGACTCAATGCATCGCCTCCGTGCTCGAACGCGCGCGCGTAAGGCTCGGTGTAGAGCTCGATGCGATCGGCGCCCAGCTCCGCCGCCCAATCGATCGCGGAGGGCTCCGGGTCCACGAACACACTCACGCGCACCCCGCTCGCTCGAAAGCGACGGATGATCTCGGCGAGCTCCTCGCTGGGGGTATCGGCAGCCCAGCCGGCCTCGCTCGTGAGCTCACCAGGCCGGACGGGCACGAGCGTGCACTGATCGGGGCGGACGTCTTGGACGAGCTCGACGAGCTCAGGCCGCGGGTCGCCTTCGATGTTGTACTCGACGCGGTCGCGCACCGATTCGAGCGCTTTGGCGATCTCGTAGACGTCGAGGGGGCGTATGTGCCTCTGGTCGGCGCGCGGATGAACCGTAATTCCCGGAGCGCCAGCGTCCGCACAGACCTGGACGGCCTCGACGAGGCTGGGCACGGACCCGCCTCGTGAATTTCGAAGCGTGGCGACTTTGTTCACGTTGACGCTGAGCCTCACCATCGCGGGCTGTCTTAGCTCCGGATGAGAGGC
>CAMYJN010000231.1 GCA_947258625.1 uncultured Polyangiaceae bacterium
TGATGTGCGGGACCTTCGGCCGCATCACCACGACGTTTCACGGCACCGACCTCTTAGACCAGCTGTTGCCGGGGCTCGTACGAGGGATGCGAATGTTCCCTGGGGTGGCTCGTGCGGTTTGGGGGCGTGTGCCTGCAGCGATGGCGTTTCGGGTGGCATGCGCGGGTCGTGAGCTCGACGGCGAGCGCATCCAAGAAGAAGACTTCCAACGCTATTGGGAGCACGCCGCTCTGATGAACCCCGAAGTGTTCCTGCCCATGCTACAGCACGCTGGCCGGCACGACGCGCGTGGCTTCCTGGCCGATGTCGATGTTCCGACCCTGGTCGTGGCCGCTGAGCACGACACGTTCACCCCGATGTCGCTCGCCGAGGAAATGGCGGGCGCGATTCCGAACGCTGTGCTCGAAGTGGTCGAAGGGGCCAGTCACGCAGCGCCAGTCGAGCAGCCCGATCTGCTTGCCGAGCACATCGAGGACTTCTTGTCTTCGCGGCTGGGGCTCAGCCGCGGTCGGCTCTAGTACTCGGTGCGGAACAGCTGCTGTCCCATCAAGACGAAGGTGCCCTGGGGGACGTACGACTCGTTCGAGACTCGAACGAAGGTGCCGTTTGAGCTGCCGATGTCCGTGAGAAACACGTGCCCAACCTCGGAATGCACGCGACAGTGCAGCCCCGAGACATAGCCGTCCTCGGGGAACACCACATCGCCGCGCTCGCGGCCGAAATGAATGCCTTGGGGCGGAATGGGATAGCTGTTGCCCGTGGTCGCCCGGCCGACGAGCAATGAGATTCGGCCGAGGTAGCCGCGGTGGGGACTGCCCATGTGCTGCGTACCGTCCGCCGCCGGCTCGGGCGCGGTGGGCGCATCGAACCTCAGAATCTCCTGCCCGACGCGAAAGACGCTCCCGTCAAAGAGCTCGATTGGGACGTCAGGCTCGATCCGGATGTACACACCGTTGAGGCTTTCCATGTCTTTGACGACGAGCTGATCGCCCTCGAAGCGGAACTCCGCGTGCTCCGGCGAGAGGTATGCATCGTTGGCGAAGATCCCACCGCTGCTCCGCCCGATCAGAGTTGGACCCGCAGACAGAGGAAACATCTCGCCTTCCGAGCCGTCGGGTTGAATCAAGATGAGCCGAGCACGCGTACTCGCCCGCTTGGGCGCCTCGGCAACGGCCGGCGCCGAGGTGCGCTCCGCCGGCGCGTTGTCAGGCGCCTCACCGTCCGCCTCGCCGACCAAGTCGTGTCCGCACACGTGACAAAACCGGAAGTTCTCGGGAACGCCCGCACCGCAATGGGGACAAGGCGACGTGTTATCCCCCAACGGCGCCAGCTCCTCGGGTAGCGAGTCCGACTTCGCCTCTTGGATCGGCTCGGGGCGGCTGGCCTGCACGGGGGTCGGTCCCAACGCCACCGGGGGCGCCGACGCCAGCGCTTCGGCCTGCGCGGCCCGCGCGCGTGGCGCATTGGTCGAACGGCCCGATCCCGTCGAGCCGCCCGGCGGCGCATCGGTCGAGGACGAGGGCTTGCCCGACACACGCGGAAGCTCCGCCCCGCATCCCAGACAAAACTTGTAGTGATCCTGGTTGTCCTTGCTACATCGGGAACAGACGATCACGCCGTCACCTCCACTCGGAGCAGGTTCCTACCCAAGAACAGGTAGTCCCCATGGCTCAGCTCCCGTTCGCCCCGAATGCGAACGTAGGTCCCATTCTGGGAGTTTTCGTCGATGAGCTCGAGGGATTCCCCGGACATCTCGACTCGGGCATGCCGGGGCGACAAATAGATGTCGTCCGGGAAGTTGATGTCGCATTCCTCGCGACCGATTTGAACCGTGTGCTCGTGAGCGCAGCAGACGATCCCGTCCATGCCCCCTTCGAGAACCTGAGTGACGCGAAAAGCACTCGGCCGCTTGGGCGACGAATAGAAATACGTCTGATCGGCTTCAGGCCCGGAAGTGTCTCTCGGCGTCGCATCCACACGAAACAGCTGCTGACCACACAGGAAATGGTCGCCGACCTTGATGGGGGCTGCCCCTCGGATTCGAATGTAGATGCCGTTCAAGCTGCCCTCGTCGCGGACGACGAGCTTCTCGCCTCGGTACAGGAAGTTCGCGTGCCGCGGACTGAGCCAGGTGTCGCTGGGGAATGGGATCTGATCGGCCTCCCGGCCCGCGATGTGTTCCGTCGCCTGCAACAGGTAGCTCAGGCCTTCGCCCATCGCCTCGTCGCCGCGAACGACGATGAGGCGCGCCTTTCCCGGCATCTGCAGAGCTCCGAAAAACTTGGTCTCGAGTGTTTGCGCTTCGCGTGGCACGCCCGCTCCACAGGCACCGCAGAACTTGTGCCCGGACGGAACCGCGCTTGCGCACTCCGTGCAGACGTAATTGCGAGCTTGTTCCATGCCCTCGTTCCCCTCTTGGCCCAACCCCGGCAGGCGCCAATCTTACCGGCAGTTGTAGGCCATCAAATCACCCCTAGTCAATCGGTGCTCTGGTCGGCAATTTCCAAGGCCAAACCGACTTTGCTTGTCCCGGCGCTGCGGCTACCCTCTCTCGATGCAGCTACTGGCAGGCGCCTTGTTGGAACGGCCCCCTGGGCCCAAGTACGCCGCCGCGCTTCGCTTTGCCGAGCTGGCGCCGCGTGCCCCACTTCCAAAGCCTGCAACGCTAGCGGGTTGGCGTCGGAAGCTCCCCGATGGGTTCGAGCTCGCTCTGCGTGCGCCCGATCTGTGCTGGCAGGCTCCCGGAGGGCCTCTGCGCCCGAGCGAGGAGCTCGACGCCGGCCTACGCTGGCTGTCGGAGGCCGCGGATGCGATGGAGGCTTCCATGGTCGTCGTCCCGACGAGCGCCTCGGTCACGACGGGGGCGCGCGATCGGCTGCGGCTCCGAGACTACTTTGCCCGCATCCCACGAACGGAGGGCCGCATCGTCGCCTGGAAGCCGACCGGTCTTTGGGAGCCGGAGGCGGTGCAAGCCATGGCGCGCACGCTTTCGGTCCTCGGTGGGATCGATGCCATCGATGATCCGGCCCCGGGCGTCGACGTCGTCTACGCGACGCTAGTCGCCGAAGGGTTGCGCCGTTCGTTCTCGCATGCCCAGCTGCTCGATGTTTACGACAAGCTCCAAGGCGCAGGCGCGTCGCGCGCATACATCACGATCGAATCCCCTCAATCGTTTCGAGAAGCCCGCTTGCTCCAAGCGCTGTCCGAAGGTCGAGAGTGAACCCGTGGAATGCGAAGATCGCGCGTATTGACCAACCAGAGCCCGGTCTTCTGAGTCTTTCCATTCGAGCGGAGGGCAGGAACGAAGTCCTGGTCCTCGTCACACTTCCTGGAGCTCTCCGGCTCGGCATCATCGACGAGCGACCACGCGGCGCGAGTGCCAGCCCCTCGCTGACCCAGCTCCGCCGGCATCTCGAAGGAGCTCGGATCAACGCCATCGAGACGAGCCGACGGGCGGCGCGTCTCTCTTTAACTCGAGCCGGCGTGGCGCGCTTCCTGATCGCGGCACCGAGCAAACCCTACGGCGCCTGGTGGCTCTGCGAGACCGACGGCTCGGTCGTCGTTCGCTCCCCGGGCGCAGCCGCGATGGCCCCGGCCGAAGACGGTCATCTCGAAGCACTGGGCCGCGAACAGCTCCGCGACGCAGGCACGGCGGCGCTCGACGCCCATCGATCGCTGCGCAGGGAACAGCTCCAAAGACTCCTGCTGCGGCACCTCAAACGGCTGGTGAAGAAGCGCGACGCAATTCTCGATGACCTCGAGCGAGCTGCGACGGCGGACGACCTGCACGAGAGGGCAAGCCTGATCCTTGCGCATCTCGCCGAAATTCCAACCAATGCGCGCTCTTTCGAGATCGAGAGCTGGGACCCGGAGCCCCGGCCGATCCGGATCGAGCTGGACCCCCGCAAGAGCCCCACCGAGACTGCCCAGGAGCTCTTCAAGAAGTCCAAACGCCTCAAGCGAGGCTTGGACGTCGCGCCGAATCGCTTGGCCTCCGTGGAAAAGGAGATCGCCGAGCTCCATCGAGTCAGAGACGAGCTCCCGGACTGTCCCGCGGAGGATCTCATAGCGAGACTCGACGCGCTGGGGGTTTCGACCACGGCGCCGAAAGAACGGGAGCGCAAACGGCGACAGGCCGGCGTCCGCCTTCCCTACAGGGAGTTCCGTAGCGGCGACACGTCTGCCGTGCTGGTCGGACGAGGCGCCGCCGACAACGACCGCCTCACGCTTCGCGTCGCGCGGCCGCACGACCTCTGGTTGCATGCACGGGGTGTGACGGGAGCTCATGTCGTCGTTCCGCTCGGCAAGGGACAGTCTTGCTCAGCGGAGACACTCGTCGACGCCGCAACCCTCGCCGCTCATTTCAGCGACCTTCGCGGCGAGATGATCGTCGACGTGCTCTACACGCCTCGGCGCTTCGTGCACAAACGCAAAGGCAGCCCGGTTGGCTCGGTTACGCTGGGGAGCGAGAAGGTGATCGCCGTACGTGTCGAAGCCAAACGATTGCAACGGCTCCTCGAAAACGAACAGAAGTCATCCGATTAAATAGCTAGCGCCCCAGCTCATGAGCCAGGGCGCCAGCAGACGAACACCCCCCGATAAGAAAGAGGGATCGCCACGACAGACTGCGCGAAGGCCCCGAGAAACAGGGGCCTTAGGCCAGGGGCCACCAACGGTGACCCCCCGGTCGACCCAAAGGTCTACCGCCTAGAAGCTTATTTCTTCTTGCGAGCCGTGCGCTTTTTGGTTGCGCGCTTCTTAGTCGCGCGCTTCTTCGTCGCACGCTTCTTCGTGGCGCGCTTCTTCGTCGCACGCTTCTTCGTGGCGCGCTTCTTCGTCGCACGCTTCTTCGTGGCGCGCTTCTTCGTCGCACGCCTCTTCTTAGTCGCACGCCTCTTCTTGGTGGCGCGCTTCTTCGTCGCACGCTTCTTCGTGGCGCGCTTCTTCGTCGCACGCCGCTTCTTCGTGGCGCGCTTCTTCGTGGCGCGCTTCTTCGTTGCACGCCGCTTCTTCGTGGCGCGCTTCTTCGTGGCGCGCTTCTTCGTGGCGCGCTTCTTCGTCGCACGCCGCTTCTTCGTGGCGCGCTTCTTCGTGGCGCGCTTC
>CAMYJN010000232.1 GCA_947258625.1 uncultured Polyangiaceae bacterium
AGATCAGCGACTTCAAGAAGCAGCTTCTCGAAAAGCAGAAGCTGCGTTTCAACTACGGGCTCAATGAAGGCCAGTTCCGGCGCCTCTACCACGAAGCGGTGCACAGCAAGGAACCGTCCGGTGACAAGCTCGTCGAGTTTCTCGAGCGTCGCCTCGACAACTTCGTGTTCCGCTCCGGCTTCGCGCCGACGATTCCGGCTGCGCGTCAGCTCGTCTGCCACGGCCACTTCCTCGTCAACGGCAAGCGTCTCGACATCCCGTCGTACCGCGTCCGTGAAGGCGATGTCGTGAGCCTCCGCGAGCGCAGCCAGGAGCTGGCGACGGTTGCCGCATCGCTCGAGGACGTCCGCCTCGCGCGCCCGGATTGGATCGAGTTTGATGAGGCCAAGAAGGCCGCCACGGTCAAGGGCGCTCCGAAAGTCGATTCCGTGCCCTTCGCGCTCGAGATCGACCTCGTCATCGAGTACTACTCGAAGCAGCTCTAGGGACCTCGCATGGGGGCGCAGCGGGCCAAAGGGTCCATACTCCGCCATAACGACGACGCCCGGTCAACGTACGCTTACGGCATGCAAAGCGTGGACGTCATCATTCCAGCCCTCGACGAGGAGGCCGCGCTCCCTTCGGTGCTGCGCGACATTCCATGCCCGCCGGTCCGACGCGTCGTCGTGGCCGACAACGGCTCGACCGATCGCACGGCGAAGCGGGCGCTCGAGAACGGGGCCGAGCTGGTGCACGAGCCCGAGCGTGGGTACGGGGCCGCCTGTCTGAAAGCGCTTGCCCACCTCGCCGGCGACCCGCCGGAGATCGTCGTATTCGTGGACGGAGACTACAGCGACCACCCGGATGAAATCGGAGCCCTGATCGCGCCCATCCTCGCTGGCGATGCAGACCTGGTCATCGGATCACGTGCGCACGGCGCCAGGGAACGAGGGGCGCTCAGCCCACAGCAGCGTGTGGGGAACGCGATCGCCTGTAGCGCACTCCGGCTCGTTTACGGCGTGCGGTACAGCGACCTCGGTCCGTTTCGCGCGATCCGCTGGCAGACCTTGCAGGCCCTCGGGATGGTGGACCGCAACTACGGTTGGACCGTCGAGATGCAAATCAAGGCTGCCAAGCGCGGCGTTCGGTATTCCGAGGTGCCGGTCTCGTATCGGCGGCGGATCGGCGTGTCGAAAGTCAGTGGTACCGTGCGCGGCTCCTTGGGTGCGGGCGCGAAGATCCTCTGGCTGCTAGGCCGCTACGCATGGAGCTAGCGCAGCTCGCCGTCTTCGTCCGGGCGCCGACGCCAGGAAAGGTGAAGACCCGGCTCGCGACGCGTTTCGGAGTCGCGGGCGCAGCGCGGCTGTACCAAGCCTTCGCCGAGGACACCATTGCGCTCTGTTCCCGGGTTCGCGCCGCGGGACGCGTACACTTGGCGCTTTGGTCCGATGGCTTCGACGACACCGTCGCCGATTGGGCGAAGCGGCTAGGCACCTCGGCGCGGATTCAGCCCGAAGGTGACCTCGGCGTGAGGCTGGCTGCAGCGTTCGACGAGGGCCTCCGCAAGTACGAACGCGTCGTGATCATCGGTAGCGACATGCCCACGCTTCCGATCGAGCTCATCGGCGCCGCCTTTGATTCCCTCGAGCGCAGCCTGTTCATGCTGGGCCCGGCCCAGGATGGCGGCTACTACGCCATTGGGGCGTCCCGGCGCGTTCGCCCGAGCTTCGAAGGCGTCCGCTGGTCTACGGAAAACGCTCTTGCGGATACGATCCAAGCGAACGCTGCACGGCAGCCCGCGATGCTACCGCCTTGGTACGACATCGACGAGCCCGAAGACATCGCCGTCCTACGGGCGCATCTTTCCATCGATTCCGCCGCAGCGCCTGCAACGGCGCGCTGCATGGCGGAGCTCTCTCTCCCTCAAAGATAAGGCGTCCAGAGTCGCGCGGTTCCGTCGCGGAGCCTCTGAAAGAGCGAACGGCTGTCGAGCTCCTCGACCGTCAGCAGCCGCGCGTCGATCAAACGGTTGCGAACGTGATGTTCGAGGGTTTGCCCGAGCTCCTCGTCGTAGCATTCCAAATTGAACTCGAAATTCAGACGCAGGCTGCGCGGATCCCAGTTTGCCGAGCCGATCGACGACCAGTATCCGTCGACGACGAACAGCTTCGAATGATCGAAAGGCGGCGGCGTGAGCCAGAGCCGAACCCCTTCGCGCAGAACCCGTCGGTGGTGACCCCACATCGCCCAGCGTACGACCGGAAGGTTCCCGGCTTCCGGCACGATGATGTCGACCTCGACTCCACGCTGGGCCGCAAGGTGAAGCGCCTTCAGCAGAACCCGGTCTGGCAAGAAGTAAGGCGTCATGATCCGAATCGAGCGCCGTGCCGCCCCGACCGCCGCGAGGAACACCCAATGAAGCTTGTCGATGTCCCGGTCAGGGCCGTCGTTGATGCCCCGCGCGAGCGTCTCCCCGACTGGCACAAGCTCGGGAAACCATCGTCGCCCTGCCAGGCGCTCGCCGGTCGTGAAGGCCCAGTCTCGTGCAAACGCTTCCTGAAGCTGCGCCACCACCGGGCCACGGACTCGAAAATGGACGTCTTTGGTCGGATAGCGCGGGTTGGACGACAAAACCGAGTCCTGCCGAATGTTCATCCCGCCGGTGAACCCCACCCTGCCGTCGACGACGAGGATCTTGCAGTGATTGCGAAGGTTGAAGTGGGTGACGGACCGCGGCAGCAAGGCCGGTAGGAAGTTCGCAACCGGAACGCCTCGCTGCCTCAACACGCGATGGATGCGCGGCCTGGCGTAGCGCACC
Source organism: uncultured Polyangiaceae bacterium (assembly GCA_947258625.1). GTDB lineage: Bacteria > Myxococcota_A > Polyangia > Polyangiales > Houyiibacteriaceae > SG8-38. The sequence goes on from CAMYJN010000232.1 coordinate 2,798, forward strand.
CCGACGTCGTCGACCAAAACGCGGACTTCGACACCGCGAGCGCGCGCGTCCACCAGCACGTCGACCAGCTCGGCTCCGACGCCCTCGGCTTCGAAGATATAGCTCATCAGCGAAATCGATTCCTTCGCCTCGCGAATCGCGGCGATCATGGCCGGATAGGCTTCATCGCCGTCGACCAGAAGCTCGAGTTGATTGCCAACCAACAGCGGCCGCTCCGTCACTCTCGACACGACGCGAGCAAGCTCGATCAAGCGCGCCCGGTTGCTTCCGAGCTCCCGATCCAAGTCCGCCGGGGACCGTGGGGCCTCATCCAAGGGAACGCTGTAGTCGGTCGCGCCGGACTTGAGCACCTTCGCACGCCGCTGGATCCGATTGATGCCGAGGAAAAAGTAGAGAATCGAGCCTACGAACGGAACCAGCCAAATCAGCGCAACCCAAGCTGATGCTGCGCGGGTGTCACTCTTGTTCAGTATGACGTGCGACGCCGCGGCCAACGCGAGGAGAACGTCTAGCGCCACGCCCAACTCTGGCGCGAATTCCTGCACTTGCTGCCAGTCGAGCGTCATCGAAGCCCCGTCACGAGATTACGGCCTATCAATCTGGCGGTCGACTTCGCAGCGGGGTACATTGAATGCCGGGGGAAGCATGGCGGGTCAGTCTTTGACTGATAAATTCGGCGTTCGTCTTTCCGGGGGCACGACGGTCTTTCGTCAGGGCGACCCGGGCGGGTCGATGTACGTCATTCGCGCCGGAAAGGTCCGTGTCCTCAAAGAGGCGAACGGCCGGCAGCGGGTGGTGACCACACTCGGCCCCGGCGAGTTTTTCGGAGAAATGGCTGTGGTCATGGGTCGCCCCCGGACGGCAACGGCCGAGGTGCTCGAAGAGGCCGAACTCTTGAAAGTTCCTGCCGCCAAGCTCGAAGAAATGGTCGCCCAGAATGGCGAGGTTGCAATTCGCCTGATTCGGCATCTCGCAGAGCGCATCGAGAACGCGAACCGCTTCATCGATCTTCTTCTCGAAGACGACATGACCGCGCGCGTCATCCTCGAGCTTCAGCGAATCCTGGAGCAGGCCAAGAGCTCTGCCGCGCCCGACGTCACCGACGCTGACCTGGCGCTGGCGCTTGGCGTCGACAAGAGCGAAGTCCGTACCGCTCTAAGGCGGCTCAGCCGCGTCGGCGTCGTCGAGGTCTCCGGAGGCTTCGTCCTCATCAAGGAAGCGCAGCGGCTCAACGAATTTCTCGACTTCATCCGAAACTCGGGGGCGTCCTGATGCAGCTCCGCGTGCTCGGATGTCATGGTGGCGAAACACCCAAGCATCGTACGTCGAGCTTCTTGGTCGGCGACAGCGTCGCGATCGACGCGGGCGCCATCACGAGCTCTCTTTCGCTCGGCGAGCAGGAGCGCATTCGCTCGGTCCTGGTGAGTCACCCACACATGGACCACGTTCGCGACCTCGCGACGCTCGCGGATAACCGCTGCCAGCAGGGCGGTTCGACGCTGGAGATCGTTGGGATCCCCGAAACCATCGAAGCGCTCCGAAAGCACTTCTTCAACGACATCATCTGGCCGGACTTCACGAAGATCGACGCTAAAGACGGGCCGACCGTTCGCTACGTCGAAGTGCAGGCAAACCAAGCAGCCGACGTTGAGGGTTACGAGGTGACCCCGGTCCTGGTGAACCACACGGTCGACACCTCCGCGTTCATCATTCGTCAGAACGGCAAGAGCATCGTCTACGGTGGAGACACCGGGCCGACCGAAGATCTTTGGACACAGATCAACGCGCTCGATGATCTTCAAGCGCTGATGATGGAAGTATCGTTTCCCAACGACGAAACCGACCTCGCGTGGGCGTCTCGGCATCTCACCCCGGAGATGCTCTCGTCCGAGCTCGATAAGCTGACCCAAAGCGATGCGCTTCCGATCCTGCTCTATCACATCAAGCCTACGTTCGAGACCAGGGTGCTTCGAGAGCTGGCCGAGGTTCGCGGCCGAAATCTTCAGATACTGCAGCTAGGAGACGAATTCCTCCTCTGAGCCGGTTCTGGACTTGGCGCGATCGGGTGAAGGGACTATCTTCAAGGTGTGAGTGGCGTTGCCCGAAAAAGGGTTCTCCTTTTTGCGATGCCACTCATCGCGGGCGGCGGTTGGGTAGATGACCCCGCATTGGTGCGAACTCCGAAAGGAGACTCGCTGCCGTGAATTGGCCCTCGATATCCGTGGGTCCAACCACCAAGGAACGCTCCGCGTGGTCTGGGCATGGTGCTCAGAGACCCAAG
>CAMYJN010000233.1 GCA_947258625.1 uncultured Polyangiaceae bacterium
CCGTCCTTCGGCTCACTACCGAGGTCACGATCCATGGCTCACCTGGATGGGATGGTACATACGCGCGCTCCATCGGGACCAAGGTGTGGTCGACTTCGACGCGGCGACCGCGCCCCGGGTGCTACGAATGGACCAGGCGTTCCTCAGTACGATGCGTTACAGGCTTTGCGAAGATTGGCTAAAGGACCAGTACCGCTACTACGCCACGGTCGAGCGGCGCTTCGAAGCTGCGTCTCGGGGCTTGCGCGCGCTCATGGGCTTCTTCTTTGTCCTTGCCGCGGCCGCCGTCGCAGCCCACTTCGTTGGGGTCAATGTGGAGCTCGATGAAAGCGCCTGGCGGACCGGTGCGCTGCTCACCATCGTGGGGGCTGTCCCTCCTGCGTTTCTTGGTGCCCTGCACGGGATTGCCGTTCAGGGCGAGCTCGACCTGACGGCGGGGCGCGCCAAGGACATGTGCGCATATCTTGCGCGTGCGATCTCCGACATCGCGCAGCCATCCGACCAACCCGAGTGCGCCGCAGCGGTTTTGCTTTCAAACCAGGCAGTTGAGGCGGCCCACATGATGCTCGGAGAGGTGCTCGATTGGCGCATCTTCCATCAAACCCATCAGGTGGAGCTCACCTGACACGCCGATGGGCTGGACACGATCCAAATCGATTGTAGGCTCGCGCCCAACCGAGGACGATGTCCCCTAAGCTTTTCATCTCCTACAGCCACGAGGACAAGCCGGTTGCAAAGCAACTCGCGGAGACTCTGAGTCAGCGTGGATACGAGGTGTTCTGGGATGCGAAGATCCCGACCGGGGAGACCTTCGACACGTTCATCTTCCAAAACCTTCAAGGAAGCAATGCGGTCATCGTGCTCTGGTCCAGGAACTCGATCAGCTCCGACTACGTCAAGGAAGAGGCGGAGTACGCCAAGAACCGAAGGATGCTCGTCCCGCTCAACATCGACGGAACGGAGCTGCCCTTTGGGTTTACTCGGATTCAGGCGACGGATATTTCCGGCTGGCATGGGGCGATGCAGGACCAACGGTGGCAAACCGTCGTCGACTCGATCGAGGCGATTCTCAATCGTGATAGCGATCCCGGTGACGAGAGCGTTAGGACCACTCACGAATCGCTGCCGACGGAGCACGTCGGAGATCCACCCCAGGGCCAGCGGCTTCAGGTGAACGTCGCGGCCACGCTGGCCACCGTCATCGTCCTCATCATGCTCGTCGGCCTGGTCGTCGGCCTCGCCATGCACATGGCGTCTGGCTGACAGCAGCGGACCTGTCGTTCCTCAGAGTTGATGACGGGGCCCCTGGACTTCCCGCGCCAGCTCCTCCATACAGAGGTAATCTAATTCCCGATTGAGTGAGCTTACGGCGGAGCGCACCCGGCAAACGGGGCCGCGGCGTGCGAGTGGCACACCGTGTGCCGAAAGCGTCATTCGGTGGCGCTATGGGGCCGCTGCTGACTGCGCTCTTCCCCGAAACGATTGAATAAACCTACTATGGGAGCCCGTTGCTGCGGATTAAAAGTCCGCTGCTCTACCAACTGAGCTAACAGCCCAAGTACCCGAAATCCCATTCGTATTTTCATTGATTCCCCATCGCTCTCCGTGGCCCGTGTGCCACTTCGTGTGCTGAATGGAGGAAATCGCTCGTTCGTTACCTCGTGTGCGTCGTCGATCTGCGGGTGATGTACCGACTCGCGCGGTGCTCGTCGGTGCGGCCCGCCATATACGCCAAGTCGCCAAAATGTCCACTCCGGAAGCCGCAGCCATTCGTAGCCGCATGGGAGAAAGCCCCCGGTATCGAGGGATTTGACGTCGTCGAGGTCACGGCAGCGTCCAGTTTCCGCACACGGCGACGGCGGGCCGCTCGATCGCCCCAACGCTCCAGGACCGGGGCCGTGTCGTCCCCTGGTGCCGCTGGAACAGCGTACACGGGGTCCGCTGAGCCAGACCCCATCGAATCCACGCCCCTTTACGGCTAGCGAATCCGATCCTTCCAATGCTCAGGATCGCGGGAGCTATGACCGAGGGCGAGAACCGTTGCCGTGCCGTCTTCGTCCCAACTCGCCGAGAAGTGCACGGCCCAGCCCGTCGCGCTGCTCCTCATACCAGCGCGACCCAACCGGTCAAAGCTCGAGCAGGTTTGACCATCACCTCGCTGCGCGACCGGCAGATCGAGTGTCGTCCGTACGCCCATCGGCACGGCGTCGACGTGCCCGAGGTAAGCGACTGGTGCTGGCCGCATTAACGACAGGAATCTACAGCGGCAACCTGACAGTCATCGTGCGCCAGCGAATTTTCGTTCGAGCAGTTTGCTGGCGAAACCGCCGCCACTGTACTTGTTGATCCCGGCCAGCGAATAGTCTGCGTCAGTTGCGATGGCGCGTGCGGCCAGCAAACCACTTTTAACAGCCGGACCGATACCCTCGCACATGTCACGCGTCGCGAGACCGACAGAATCGCCGACGATATATGCATTGCGATCACTCACGACATTGACACTGCCGCGAAGGAAGTAGCTGTAGCCCGTGGGATGATATTGATCGTAACGGACCAGGCCGCGCCTCTGCAGTTTGTCGACGAACTTACCCCAATAATTCCGAACGTTGCCACCCTGCTGCTTCAGTCGCTCCGCCATAGCTCCAAGGCCGACGTTGATGTATCCGTTCTCCTTGGGCACGTACCACGCATACCCCGGCAAGCCGTCATCGAAAAACCAGAGGTGGCAGGCCGGGTCTTTCCAGTCATAGGCGAATTCCTGCTCGTATGTCGCCGTCTGCAGCGCACGGCTGCGCGCATTGCGTTCGCGGAAGAACGCCCGGTAGACCGGGCAGGCGGTGCCGCCCGCACCGACCAGGTATTTACAGCGGAATGCACCGTCGACGATGTAGTCGCCGCGATCCCTGCGGATCTCACGCACCTTGTGTTGCAGCACCGTGGCACCGGCGCGCTGCAACAGGAAATCGTCGAACTCGAAACGGCGGATCGAATACTGGCGGGATTTGGGCCTGGCCGTGAGCGCCTTCCAGTGCAGGTGGAGCTCATCGAACATCATGATTCTCAACGGATAGTCGTTCGGATCAAGCTCGAGATCCGCCATAGCCTCGGGCGTGACCCAGCCCGCACACAGCTTGCTGCGCGGGAAAGCCGCCCGATCCAGCACCAGGACATCGAGCCCCGCATCGCGAAGTTTCCAGGCGCAGGTCGAGCCGGCGGGGCCGCCGCCTATCACAATGGCATCGGCCACTCTCACGTCAATGCTTCCCCGACGTCTCCGGATACTGGTATTCGCGTGTCCAAGGCACGTTGTTATTGCCGCGCGGCGTGAAGACGACCTGGTATAGCTGCAGCGTGCCCGACTGGAAGCCCGCCGATGAACCGGCCAGGTACAGGCGCCACATGCGCACAAATTCCTCGTCATACATGTCCGCGACTTTGTCAGCCACGACTTCGAAGTTCTGCAACCAGCTTGCGCAGGTGCGCGCGTAGTGCGGGCGCAGGTTCTCGATGTCGATAATCGAAAACTTGTGCGGTTCGAAGACCGACATCATTTCGCTGAGGCTGGGAATGTGGCCGCCCGGGAAGACACGTTTGACGATCCATGGATCCGTCTTGTCTGGATAGCTCCGCCCGATCGAATGGATCAGTCCGAATCCTTCGGGCTTGAGGCTACGTTTGATGAGCGCGCCCAGCGTTCTGAAGTTGGCTAACCCGACATGCTCCAACATGCCAACCGAAACGAATGCGTCACAGCGTTGGTCGACCATTCGGTAGTCGTCCTCGACGAACGTCACGCGGCCGTCCAGGTTCTTGGCAGCCGCCCTCTCCCTCGCGAAAGCAACCTGCTCTTTGGAATTGTTGTAAGCGATCACGTCGACACCGTAGTGCTCGGCCATGTGTATCGCCAACGCACCCCAGCCGCAGCCCGCCTCGATGACCTTCTGCCCGGGTTGCAGTTCCAGCTTCCGGCACACGTGGTCGAGTTTGGCGACCTGGGCCTCGGCCAGCGACGCTGCGGGTGTGTCGTAGTAAGCGCAGGTATATACCATACGTTCGTCCAGCCACAGTTTGTAGAAGTCATTGCCAAGGTCGTAGTGGTGGCGAACGTTGTGCCGGGAACGGTCCGGCGAGTTGACTCGCAGCGCGTACAGCAAGGATCGAATCTTAGGGCCGTAGTAACCGCCATCGTATTTCTGCGTCGTGGCCGCAGTGACTTCATTGGCAAACGCCAGCATGTCGCCGTGGATCTCGATCAGTCCCTTGGTATAGCATTCGCCAAAGCCCACGGACGGAGATCGCAAAAGCTCAAAGACCGCCCGCCGCTCGCGAAACTCCATGCACGCCACTGGGCGCGCGTCCGTTACCGGGAACTCATCGCCGTTCCACAGCCGGATCGAGATACGAGGATCGCCGATGCGATGCATGATCCAGAGGATCAGCGAACGATCGAAACTAGACTCAGAGAAGGTCCGGCTGCTCCGAATTGCCATGCTGTGCACCTCCTTATGGTCGCTTGGCAGAGATGGTGCCATTCCTGACTGTTGCCGACCATTGCGATTTGCCGAAAACGGGCGGACTTTTGGCCATGGCGGCGGGCTGCCGGTCGTCACGAAGGGGCGGGGTGGACACTGAGCCGACGCCGCCTGCGCGGCAGAACCCGCCGCCCGATCCAGTTGGTCAGCGGCACGAGGAACAGGGCGCCGATGGTCAGGATGGGCAGCGCAACGGCCGCGAGCAACAGCAGGTCGATATCGTGCGGCCGCATCACCAGCGTCAGGATTAGCGGCACGACGCTGGCCAACGAGACGCCTATGACGAGTCGCTGCGACGTCAGGATTCGGAGAACCGTCAGGTCTTCGGAGCTCTTCGGGGTGATCACGAAGGTCTTGAGACCACCAGACAGCCCCTCCATGATCCCCACCGCCGCATGTGAAAACAGGGGCAAGCGCCAGAACGCCTGAATGGGATAGGCGAGGACAACCGCGATTGCAGTCCGCCAGTTCCGCTCGCGCGCGTAGTTCAGGGCGGCCGTCGAGTTGGCGAGCACGAAGGGATTCTGGACGAGGGTCGAGA
>CAMYJN010000234.1 GCA_947258625.1 uncultured Polyangiaceae bacterium
GCTCAGTTGGTAGAGCAACGGTTTCGTAAACCGTAGGTCATCAGTTCGACTCTGATCGGTGGCTCCATCTTTTCGGGCACTTGGATGTATGGCGAATTTGGAGCAATGACCACACCCAAGTTGACCTGTGCGAACGTCAATGACCCACCCAAGTTGAACTGTGTGCAGTCATGTGTCGGTGCGCCAGACGGAGCGCCTGCATGTCTTGCTGCTCTTGGTGGCCCTTGCCTTGTGGGCCGCGTCCTTGCTCGGATGTCTCGGTGAACAAGCAGGAGCGGCCAAGCCACTGCAAGCCAACACCGTGAAAACCCGAAGAGCCTTCTCAGTGACCGTCCTCGGACTCCTCATCCTCGAGCACAAGATCCCTATTCCGGTCTCTCGCAGTCGGCTCCGCCAAGCCCAGTCCCTCTTTCGCCAACAGCATCAGCTGCTTTTCGTCGGATGACTTTGTGGGGATCCGTCAGACCTGGGTGAGCTTGCTGCCTGGGCACGCTAGCCGCGCGCCGAGCCAAAACCTGAACGCCAGATTTGCGTCTCGGTCCGCTTTCGCGCAGCACGTGCGTAGATCTCGCCCTCGAAGCCAGCCCTCAGAGGGGGCTTTTACTAAGCAGTTCGAGACGATCCGGGGCTTGGCATGCTCCGTGCTCGTTCAGTCCTGCAGGGAGGCTCTCATGCGGAAAAATCTAGTTCTCGGTCTTGTGGTGGCTTTCGCATTGGGCGCGATGGTGTACGAGGGTTGTAGTACCAGTGGAGATGGCGACGGGGGTGACGGAGGTGACGGAGGTGACGCTCCGACGGCAATTAGCTTTGATGGGGAGACTTCGGTACCTGCTACGGGCGGCGCCGCGTTAGCAACCTCCTATAGCAATGGACTTTCCAGCATCATTTCCAGCATGCTGAACGCGCTCGCCGTCGACGCCAGCTCCGAATTCGCCACCAAGAGCCTCAAGTTCCTCGACGACCTGGAGCTAGGCATTTGTACGACAGGCGGTATGGCCGTCTTGAACGCCCCAGGAGCGGGTGGCTCAGGTGGCTCAGGCACCGGCGGCTCGGGCGGCTCAGGCACCGGCGGCGGCTCGGGCGGTAGCGCCGTGGACCTTGGTGACGTCTTCCTGACGCTCACGGATTGCGCTGGCTCACCGCTTTCGAGCACGGCGATCAACGGCATCATTCAACTGAAAGGGACAACGTTGGACCTAGAACTCCTCGGGGCAGGCGGCTCGGGCGGCTCGGGCGTGGCGACGGCTACGATGGCGGCGACTGCTGAGATCGCCGCGCTCCGGATCGCACCGAGCACGGTCCTTGCTGGCGAGTTTGCGGTGGCGGCGGACATCGTTCTCTCTTCGTTGCTTCCGCCCGAGGTCGAAAGCATCGACCAGATCCTGGGTGACTTGCGCTTTCCGGACGAGGATCTGATCACAGTCGACGAAGACGGGCGGCGGGCGTTGGAGTTTGGCTGCTTTCAAGTCGTCACGGGCATCAGAACCGACCCTCCAGCGATTGACCCGTTCCAGCCACGCGGTGTCCTGCTTCTCGAGGGCCGAGTCTATACGCTGAATAGCTTCGACGCTGACTACACGGTTCCGACGATCGGCTTCGATCTGTCCGGCGTAACGGCAGTGCCCGTTTCCGGAGACCTCGAGCTCTACAGCGGCGACCAGCCCGACTGTGGCCTCTGGGGTGAGGGCATTGACGGGAACACATCGAAGGTGACCGCGACGTTCCGTCGAGCCGAAACTGTGCCAGTCGTCGATATTCGTGCTGAGGATCCGGACGGCAGCATCTATGAATGCACCGAGGAATGGGAAAACTTGCTGCAAACTTTGAGGGACATCGCCTTTGATAGCTGCCCCTGCGTCGCAATTTGTGGAACCGGTGGCGCGGGCGGCTCCGGCGGCTCAGGCAGCGGCGGCTCGGTCGGAGTCGAATACTGTGCGAGCTACACGCCCGTCAGCCACGCCTGTGATGTGGCCCCCACCTTTGGTGAGGCGGTCCTCGTCAACATCGACGGGAGTGCCATGACGTATACGATGAATGCAGGCCCGTTCTCGAACGACGTGTTCGCGAGCGCCTTCGACGTCAGCGCCACCGGCACCTGGGATGGCACGACCGGAGCGGGCACTGGCGAGTTCGTCGAAGACCCGAACTGGCCTCGGCCTGGTAACCATCCTCAGGGATGTGCGGCACCGCAAGCGCGACTGACCTTCGACCTCACGTTCGCGTCTGGCCTGGCCGAGTTCAGCGGTCTGGTTTCGTTCGACGTCATGCTGGACGCAAACTGCGGCTCCTCAATGTGTTTTGCCTCCGCTACCGTGATGACTGCAACTAGAGGGCCGTGCCCGTGAGGACCGGCGGCACACGAAAAGAAGGATAAGAACGACGAAATTATCCAGACTCGAATTCTCGGCGCTTCTCGCAGGTGCGGCGTGTCGCGCAAGACCGGAGACAAGCGGGTGCAGCGGTTCAAGGGCGGCGGCACGCCGAATGGGACTCTCCTAGGCGCTTGAAATCACAGTCTTTTGACCATCTCTGACAAGTGTAATCTCTGATTGATCTCAGGTTTGAAACGAGGATACGATGACACCCATGTCAATACAACGCTTTACCCCATTGCGGGCCTTGAGTCGGGTGCCGCATCTGGTCGTCGCGGTGGCTCTGTCGTCGTTGCTGTGGAGCTGCGAGTCCGAGCAGACCGGCTACGACGTAACGCTCCCCTTAATCGGGCCCATGGAGTTCGACGAGACGAGCTGCGAGGTCTCCGGTGACGTATGCAGCACCGACGACGACTGCTTCGACGAAGACGGGTTCAACGTCGGGCCTTGCACCAAGACGATGGAGGAGCTGGCAGCGATCACGGTTCCCGTTTCGTTGTCGCCAAGCAACCCGAGCTACACGCTTGGCTTCGTGGACACCGCTGGGTGGACTACTCTCTTTCTTGCCCAGCAGGGTTCCGATGGGGAAGTGCCCGAAGGCGCCCGTATCAACATGACGATGGATGACTTCTCGCTTCAAGGCGGACCCGTCACCATCGCGGTCCGAATCTTTTCGAGGGTTGGCCTCATCGCGGGGCGGAACGCGGACTACGAGCCGGTCACCCCTTCCAGCTGTACGTTCGTGCTCGATTCGGGTGCCACGGGGCAAGACTACGCCGACGGCATCAACACCTGCCTCAGTGACTGGATCGCAGAAAATGGCGCCCCGATCGACTTCGACATGGAGGTGACGTCCTCTGAGGGCGCGGCTCAGAGCGCCGTCGCAAAGTCTGGATTCAACCCGAAGCAGCAACTGTCATACACGGTCCTAGGCACCTTTACGATGGCGCCCGGCAAACAATGCGAGGTCGACGTCACCGATGACCTCCTGGACGCGGTGAGCGAGGCCGAAGGGTTTTTCAAACAGCTCAAATGCGAGAATCTTACGGTCGTCGGGTCTGGAAGAAACGATCAGATCCTCGACCTCCTCTTCGGCGGTGCTGTGATCTGGGATGCCTGCGGCAATGAGTGGAGCACGGGCGGTTTCGTCGCCGCACCGCTAAAGCAAGGTGACTACACGGTTAGCGCGGATACAAGCGGCACCGTCGAGGGTAACGTACTTCTCGAGTTCTCTCCATCCGGCGAGGTCTTCGTAGAATCTCTCTTTGGCGCAGCCTCGGGCGATTGTCTGCGCGGCACGCCAGCGTTTGGTTCCCAGGGCCGCGCGTTCGCCGGCTGGATACATTGCGGCAATGAACCTCCACCGGCGCGCACGGGCTACATCGAGGTTACCGTCCCCGGCTTCTGCACGGTCGCCGGCGGCTTGGGGGCTGCGGGAACCTCAGGGCAATAGGCGCTCGACGCGAAGGAGGGATGAAACAATGATTCGTTTGATCATGATTCTGAGCATGGCGCTCCTGGTTACCTCAACCGTCGAGGCGCAGGAGCCGACCGAAGCGATGGGCGCGGCGGGCGAAGCCGCGGAGTCCGGTGCGGCCGAGGCGGTCGCCGAGCCGGTAGCCGTCGACGAAGCGTCCGTGGGCGAAGTGAGCTTGGCCTACGCAGACCCACCGCCCTCCGAAGAGGGCGACCCCGACTGTCTCACCAAGGTCTACTGCAAGGTCGTCAAAGGCAAGCTGTGGATCGAAGGCACATTCGGCCCCGCGAAGTTCAACGCGACGAAGTTCCGTACAATCAACCTGCTCGAAGACGTCGGGGGCAACTTGTCGCCGAGCGTCGTGGTGAGAGGTCCCGAATTCGGTGCGGCGATCGGCGCGCAGTTCAAGATCTTCAGCATCGGAGGGCGGTTCAAGTACGCGAAGTTCGACCCCTTCGACCTGATCACCGCGGGCGTCGACTTCGGTTTCCTCGTCAAAAAGGTCCCGTTCGTGGCACCGTACGCGCGTTTCGGCCTCTACTACAATACGACCCGCGGCGGCACCGTCATCCCCTTGCTCGACCAGCTTTACGAGGACACCAAGACCAACGGAGGCGGCGCATCGATCGGTGCGGGCGTCCGCGTGCCGGTCCTCAAGTGGCTCTCGGTCGCGATCGGGTTCGACTACACCTTCGTCGCGCTATACGTAACGGGGTACGATCCGATCGAGGACGAGGACGTCGGCAACGGAACGATTGGCGGCGAAATTTCGGGCACGTTTACGCTGACGGTTCACCCGATCTAATTGGCGGATCAATCGCGTGTTGACCTAGCGACGCGGTTCGGGCAGGCCCACGGGCCGTGGGTGGACCGTGGGTGAGGCAGGACTGGGAGGGAGAGGGATACCGATGAGCGACGTTGCAGACCGCGTACTCTCGAAAGCGGACGTCGACAGCATCGATGCGTACTGGCGGGCATGCAACTACCTCGCCGCCGGCATGATCTACCTTCAGGACAACCCGCTTCTGCGCGAACCGCTGAAGCCCGAGCACATCAAAAGCCGGCTGCTCGGCCACTGGGGCGCGAGTCCCGGTCTTTCGTTCATGTACGTGCACCTCAACCGGCTCATCCGCGAGCACGATCTGAATGCCATCTTCCTCGCCGGCCCAGGCCACGGTGCGCCCGGCGTGCTCGCGCCGGTGTACCTGGAGG
>CAMYJN010000235.1 GCA_947258625.1 uncultured Polyangiaceae bacterium
GGGACCGAGACCGGGGTCGAGACCGATCCCGAGACCGAGAACGCGACCGATCCCGAGACCGAGAACGCGACCGAGACCGGGGCCGAGACCGATCCCGAGACCGCGACCCCGACCCCGACCGCAACCCCGACACCCGCCCCCCCACGCAAGCCTGCTTACGACGAGTACGATCGATTGGCGAAGGCAGCCGGCAGCGATGAATTCGTCGACGGTCGGCCGCCGGTGCGGGGCTACGACTGGTACATGCAGCAAGGACGGTACGAGCTTGCGGCCGAGAACTTCGCCCGTGCGCGTGCCTACTTCGATAGCGCCTTGGAGGCGCGCCCAGGCTCCGCCGAGGCGATGGACGGCCTCGGCGACGTGATGACCGGGCTCGAGGACAACATCTCGGCGGCCCGATACTTTCGGGTCGCGGCGCAGCGGGGCCATCCGGACGGCTACTTCAACTTGGGCCGCACGTACGAGCGCCTCGGACGAAACCAAGAAGCCGTGTCGGCGTACTTCACGTACGTCAAACGGCGGCCATCGGGCACTCACGCCGGTGCCGCCATCGCAGCGATCAAAAGACTAGAACCCCGCGCCAAGCTTCCCCCGGAGCTCGATCCAGATTCCGAGCCCGGCGGAAAATCCGAGCCGTCCTCGGCGGACGCGCCAGCGCAGGAGTCAGGAACAACAACACCATGAAGCACCGCACGCGCCATACGGCGCTCATCATCCTCGCGGCTCTTGCATCCCTGGCCACGGCGTCATGCAGCGAGAAGAATGAAGAGTCGGACGAGCCGGTGGTTCGCGAGCTTCGGTTCTTGCAGGCGTTTCCCGACGGCGCGGAGCACGATCCCTTCGCCCCGCCACAGCCGACGCTACACGACGTCCTCGAGCGCGTCTGGGAAGCGACCGATGACGAGCGGGTCAAGGGCCTCCTCGTGCGAGTGGGACCTCTGCAGGGTTCATGGGGTAGCGTGGGCGACCTCGTCGAGGCGCTCGGCGAGTTTCGGGCCGACAAGCGGCCAGTCCATTGTCATTTTGAGACCGCGGACAACGTTAGCTATCTCTTGCTCGCTTCTAGCTGCGACCGAATCGGCATGTCGCCGGCAGGGACCCTGGACCTGATCGGCCCGGCCGCCGTCATGATCTATGCCCGTGCGCTGCTCGAGAAGGTCGGCGTCGAGGCGGAAATCATCCACATGGGCCGCTACAAAGGCGCTGGAGACATGTTCATTCGAAACGACATGCCCCCGGAGGCCAAGCAGTCGATGGATGCGATTCTCGATGACCTGCAGGGTGCCTTGCTCTCGGCGACGCAATTGCGAACGGACGGAGACCCGAACCGCGCCAAAGCGCTGATCGACCAAGGGCCCTATGGCTCGGACGCTGCAATGAAAGCTGGGCTGGTCGACGCCGTCGGCTTCCTTCGGGAGTCACGCGAGGAGATCAAAAAGGCCGCCGACGTCGAGAGCATTCGACGCACCCGAATGCTACCCAAGCAAGACCAGCTCACGTTAGGGCAGTTCTTGGGCTTGTTGAGCGGCGAGAGCAAAAAGCCGAAATCCAGCGGTGAGCGCGTCGCCTTGGTTTTCGTGAACGGCAACATCACCGACGGCGAATCCGATGCAAGAGGCAATGCCGTCGCCGGCCCGTTCGTGCGAGCGATGGAGCGTCTCGAAAACGACGAAAATGTCAAAGCGGTCGTGATGCGCATCAACTCGCCCGGAGGCTCGGCGCTTGCCAGCGACCGAATGTGGGAAGCGGCGCGCAACTTGGCGGAACGAAAGCCTTTGATCGCGAGTGTCGGAGACATGGCGGCGAGCGGTGGCTACTACATTGCATCGGCCGCCGGCGAGATCCTGGCCCACCCCAACAGCCTGGTCGGCTCGATCGGGGTGGTGGGTGGCAAGTTTAATTTCGCAGCGCTCGCCGAAAACATCGGCGTCAACACGTTCATCTTGCAGCGGGGTAAGCGCGCGGCCTGGTCGACGCCGGTCCGCGCCTTGAATCCAAGCGAGCGCCAGGCGTTCGAGACATTGCTTCGCGACACCTACGACCGCTTCATCAGCCGCGTGGCGGCGGGTCGCGAGATGGAGACAGAAGCCGTCTTGGCCGCTGCGGAGGGCCGCGTGATGACCGCCCAGGACGGAAAGGCGCTCGGTCTGATCGACGAAATGGCCGGCCTCAGCGAAGCGCTTCACAAAGCCCGTACCGCCGCCGGGCTCGGGCCCGAGGCGCCGGTCGAGCTCTGGCCAGCGCCCAAAGGGATGTTCGATGCGATCAACGAGCTCCTCAGCGGGAACGGAGAGGACGATGCGCGGACCCTGCAGCGCCTCTGGTTGCGTCGACACCCCCTCGCCACGACGCTACCGCTCGAGCCTTGGGCGCAAACGGTCCGTCTGCTTGCCGAAGAGCAGGTTGCGCTGATTCCGCCGTACCTGTTTACCGTCCGCTAGAGCGTGCAGTAGGCCCAAACGTCTTGGCCTGGGAGGCAGAAGTTGACGGGGTCGGCCTCGCAGTTGTCCAAGCAACCCGCGCAGAGCACGACGGGCCACAGAAACGGCGCGGACCGCTGGCTGAAGCCGCCGAAGGTCGTGCCACCGGCACGAATGCTCAGCAAGACCTCGTCGAATCCGAGAGCCACCAAGGCGTCTTGGTACTCTCCGGGAATGCCCGTCGCGAACCCCACCCCCGGAATCGGGTCGCCGCCAGCCTCGGTGGAACCAATCACGGCGCTGGTTGTGACACGATACGGGTTGGTCAGGCCACCGAGATCAGGCTTGCTCCCGTCGGCAAGCAGAATCGTGATGTCGTAATTGTCGACCTGGATGTTCGATTGGTCACCCTGGAACTCGAGGGCGTTGCTCACCAGGTAGCTCTGAAGCTGGAGGGCGATCCCGTAGTCCGGGATTCCGCCGCCCGCTGTGCGAAAGCTGGTGTCCCAGAGGCCGCGCAGTAGACGCGCTTCTTGATCTGGTTCCACGAAACAAGAATCGTCCGGGAGCAAATTCGCGCTGATCTGAAGTCCGTTATCAGGAAAGCGGTTGCAACCAGCAACCGTCACCGCGAGCACCATGGCCATGAGGATGATTCGACGCATAAGTCCCCTCCAAAGGGTGATCCCATGGTATCGAGCCCATGCGTAACCCGCCAAATTTCCGGTGCTCACGATTCCGCGAGCGCAGCCCGCACCTCGTCGAGGCCGAGCATTGCGATTTCGGTCTGGCCCGGAAACCTCGGAATTACGAAGTGAATTGTGTCGCCGCGGCGCTTCTTGTCCGAGCCGATGAACTCCAGCGCACGGCTGTTCAGTCTTCGATCGAGATCGGTCGGCAGCCCCAATTTCCCCAAGAGCCGGGTGAGCCGCTCTGTTTCCTCACGGCGCCCTCGCCCGAGCCCGGCCGCAACCCGCATGGCGGCGATCATTCCGAGCGCCACGCCCTCCCCGTGTCGAATGCCCCGGTACTCGCTCGCTGCTTCGAGCCCATGGCCGACCGTGTGACCGAGATTGAGGAGCATCCGGCGGCCTGACTCCCTTTCATCCTCGTGCACGATTCGCGACTTCAGCAAGACCGACATTCTGACCGCCCGAATCGTCGCATCCGCGTCGCCTGCGATGAGCGCCTCGGCATCGCGTTCGAGCATGGCAACCGACTCCTCGGAGTCGAGCCAAGCGCTCTTCACGGCCTCGGCGAGGCCCGCGATCCGTTCTTCGCTCGGCAATGTCGACAGGGTCTCGACGTCGCAGAGAACGAACTTCGGCTGATAGAAGGTTCCCACGAGGTTTTTGCCACGGGGTCGATTGAACCCGGTCTTGCCTCCGACGGAGCTGTCGACCATCGCCAGCAAGGTGGTGGGGATCTGCCCGAGGGCCACACCTCGCAGCAGGGTCGAGGCCGCGAATCCGCTCAAGTCACCGATCACGCCGCCGCCCACGCCGATGACGATCGCGCGTCGGTCAACCTCGGCTTCGAGCGCGCTATCCCAAATCCGCTCCACGCTCGCGACGTTCTTGTGCGCTTCGTCGCCGGGCAGTCTCACCTCGATCGGAGGTTTGCCGGCCAGAGTGAGGTCGCGAACGGCGTCTTGCGGCCAAGGACGGTCATCGCCTCCGTCGAACACCAGAACCGCTTCGCCAGCCGCGTGCTCGCCTGCGCGCATCCCAACCCGATGGCGTGCGCCGCGGCCCACCTCGACTCGATAGGTCCGCTGGCCCAGAGGCACGACGACGGGCGAGAGATTGCGGACAGCCACAATCTCCGTGGCGATCTCGTTGGGTTCGAGAGAGCTGGTATCGATGACTGCATGAGCTTCCGCGTAGGCGGCCGCTCTGTCCTTCAGGATGCCCTCCAGGTCACCTCGAGGATCCTCGCCGAGCAGCGGGCGCCCCTGAGCCGCGCCTACGCGTGCCGCGAGCACCGAGGGCTCGGCGGTCAAGGTGACGAGGATTCCTTCGCGTAGCAGCGTCTGTCGCGTTTCGTTGTCAATCACCGTCCCGCCGCCAAGGGAGACGACGCCGACTTCGCTAGGAAGGGTCCCGAGCGCCTCTTTCTCGAGCGCCCGAAACGCACTCTCTCCGCGCTCCGAAAAAATCTCCGGAATTGAACGCCCGGCCAGTTCTTCAACCCGTGCATCCAAATCGAGCGCACGCGTTCCGAGCTGCCCGGCCACCAGACCAGCCACAGTCGATTTCCCAGCCCCCATGGGCCCTGACAGATAAACACGCACGCAAAGAAGCATACGGCCCTCCCCGTCCGCAGTCACGAACCCGGGGCGGAGCCCCGTGGAGGACGCGCAGCGGCCTCTTTACGGGGAAACTACTCCGGCAGCGCGAGCGCCCTGTTCACGATCCTCGGCGTGAGGAAGATGAGGAGCTCGTTTCGGTCCTCACGGAAGCGGCGGCGCTTGAAGAAGACCCCGAGAACCGGAATGTCGCCAAAGAACGGCACCTGGTCGACGTTGCGGCCCGTGTTTCGCGTGTAGATGCCGCCGATGACGGCGGTATCGCCATCGTCGACGAGGAGCTGCGTCTGGGCCTCTCGCTCCAGAATCGTTGGGTCAC
>CAMYJN010000236.1 GCA_947258625.1 uncultured Polyangiaceae bacterium
CGTGGAGCCCGGCATGATCACCTCCGATGACCCGGCGCTCACGCCTCGCTCCGTCGACCGGATCCTGATCGTCAACACCTGGCACCACATCTCCGATCGGGTGGCGTATGCCGAAAGGCTGCGCGCTGCCCTCGGCCCCGGCGGCCTGCTCCTGATCGTCGACTTCACGATCCAAAGCCCGCACGGGCCACCTCCGCAGATGCGGCTCACCGACGATACAGTACGGCGTGAGCTCGAAGCGGCGGGGTTCGAAACCGAGCTGATGGAGGAGCCGCTCCCCTATCAATATGTCGTCGCCGGACGCCTGCCCTAGCTCAGTGGATCGGGCGACGTAGCCCGTGGCCTAGCTTGGTTCCTAGGAGGGTGGCGAGCATGGCCGCCCGGCTACGCTGCCGACGCAGCTGCGAAGCCAGGGACGATTCTCCAGCAAGCGATCTTCTTCGAGAGCGTCGGCAGCGGAAAGTCACCGCTGGTCATCTCGCCGATCGGCTTGCCCGTCTGGTGGGCAAGGCCGATCGCGCGTTCGATCTCAGCGATGTCAGCATCCGCCAGAGTCTCACACCAATCGTCCCGCTGCCGAAGCTCGCTTCCTTTCCAGGCCGCTCGAACGTCGAGTTGCTGGCGCAGGACGCGCTCCTGCGGCCGGGCGAAGTAGTGAAGTGTCTGGGCGGTGAGGGTCTTGTACACGTCGAGACCTTTGGGCGGATCGGGCGCATATTTTGCGGCACCATTGGCTTCTCTACAAGCAGGTCTTATATGTCCAAGAGGAGACAACGATGAGTGACCCAAGCTATGCGTTTTCCAAACAGCTCGATGGCGTTTCGGTCGACGAAGCGCTCGAGAAGGTCGCCGAAGCGCTCAAGGCGAACGGCTTTGGCGTGCTCACGAAGATCGACGTCAAAGAAACCTTGAAGAAGAAGATCGACGTCGACTTTCGGCCGTATGTGATTCTCGGCGCTTGCAACCCGAAGCTCGCGCACAAGGCGCTGCAAGGAGAGTCGTTCATCGGGCTGTTGCTGCCGTGCAACGTCGTGGTCCAGGAATCGGAGGGCGGCGCGCTGGTCTCGTTCGCGGACCCAAAGGCGATGTTCGAGCTCGTGCCGGACGCGCCGATCGAAGAGGTCGCCACCGAAGCGCGGCGGCTCTTGGAAAACGCGAGAGACCAGCTCTGAGCTAGGCGAGCGCTTCGATGCGTGCCGCCACGTGCTTGTGCCAGGGAGTGCCCGCGAGCCAATCACGATCCTCGGAGGCGGTCAGCTCGTTCGGCGCCACGCCGGTTTGAACGCGGTCGCCGCCCTCGGTCGTGTGGTCGAGACCAAGCCCGTTGGGCAAGGAGACATGCCCTGCTTGCATCATCTCGGAGACTTCGACCGGCACCTCCACCGACCCGCGCTTGGTGGTCAGGCGAACGCGATCGCCATTCCCGACGCCTAGCTGCAACGCGTCGTCCGGACTGATGCGAAGTGAGCCATCGGGATCTTTCTTTCGCCAGTCGGGGTTCCGAAGGATCGTGTTGGCGGTAAACGAGCGCCGTTCGCCCGCCGACAAGACAAACGGGAAGGCGCGGTCTTCCGTGCCGGCGCTCGAATCACCCAGGCTCGCGAGCTCGTCCAGCAGCTCGGGGATCGAAGCCTGGATCTTGCCATTGGGGGACTTCACGCGGGCCCAGGTTTCGTCTTGTTCGTCGACGGCAAAGACCACCCCCGACGGGCTCTGTAAGATTGCGTCGAAGAGCTTCTCCGCGGGCTCGAAGCCTTCGCCGTCGAAGCCGGCGCGACGAAGTGAGCCCGGATTCGCTCTCGCGGTTTGATGTGCGAGCCCCCAAACCACCGCCGCCGATTCGAGCCCGGCTGGGAGATGCGGGCCCAGCGTTCGATACAGAATCACCGGAGCGAAGGGAGCGAGCTTAGGATTGCTGAGGACCGATCCGAAAAACACAGGCAGGAGCGCGGCTCGCCCCTGCTTGGCAGCGGCGTGCAAGGGAGCGAGGTCTTCGTCGGTATACGCGCCGAGCGCCTCGCAGAGCCGGGCATGGATCTCGGCTTCGGGAAGGACACCGTCGGGGGCCTCGAACACCGGCCGCCGGACATGGAAGTAGTTCTCCGGGAACTCGAAGTTGAAGAAGGTCGCCTCGGCCTTCTCGTACTGCGTGGCCGCCGGAAGGATGTAGTCGGCCAAGCGGGCGGTTTCTGTCATGGCGATGTCGATGACGACCAGGGTGTCGAGAGCCCGCAGCGCCTCGCGCATGCGCTTGCTATCGGCCAGCGAGTGCGCAGGGTTGCCGCTTTCCACGATCATCGCGCGATAGCGCTTCGGATGATCGCTCAAGATCTCGTCGGGAATCGAATTGCAGGGGGTCAGGCCCGAGATGATCCGGTCCCCAGTGACGGGGGTCCGCTTGCATTCGGCTCCGGCGGCGAGTTTGTCGAGCTTGCCGGTGATGGGCACGATGCTCGCCGGAACGTATTGCGCGCCGCGCTTCGCGAAGTTCCCCGTGAGCACCCAGAGCAACTTGTTGAGGTAGCTATTGAGGGTCGAATGGCGGTTCATCTGGATGCCCAGGTCTTCGAAGATCGCCACGCTCTCGGCCGCTCCGATACGGCGAGCCACGTCACGCACCAAGTCCTCGGAGACGCCGGCGATCTGGCAGTGCTCGGCGATGGGAATGTCAACAAGGGCAGCGAGCACGTCCTCGGCGCCATCCACATGCTCCTGAATCCAGGCCTCATTGGTGAGACCTTCTTGAACGAGGGCGGCCCCGAGTGCGGAGAGTAACCAGGCGTCGGTTCCCGGCTTCACCTGCAAGTGGATGTCCGCCATCGCGGCGGTTTCCGTTCGACGCGGATCGATGACGATCAGGGTGCGCTTCGGGTCCTTGGCCAGTTCCTTGAGGGTGACGCGCGCGCGCGGGATGCCGTGGGACTGCCAGGGGTTTTTGCCGATGAAGAGGCCGACCTCGCAATGTTCGAAGTCGGCGCGGGTCATGTTCCCCATGAGGCGCCCGCCGACCCAGAACTCGCCGGTCTTTTCCTGCGCCAGGGCGCTCGAGCGGTACCGCGATCCAAGCGCACGGCGGGTGGCCGTCGAGTATGCACCGGGCAGGTGGTTCCCTTGACCGCCACCACCGTAGTAGAAGATCGTTTCGCCACCGTGCTCATCGCGCACCGCCGCAAGGCGAGCCGCAACTTCGCCAATCGCGGTGTCCCAGTCGATCTCCTCGAAGGTCCCGTCGTCTTTGCGCCGAAGCGGTGAGGTGATCCGATCCGGGTCGTTTTGATAGTAATCGAGCCGGTGCGGCTTCTCGCACGCGTAGCCCTTCGACGAAGGGTGGGCCTTATCCCCCCGGATCCGGGTGAAATGACGGTTGTCCTCCCCGCCGATCTGCACTTCGAGGCCGCAATTGCACTCGCAGAGGATGCATGCTGTTTTTTCCCAGGTCCCGGACATCGCTACACCTCGATCTTCCGCCGGCGGAGCCGACTGAGCGAGTCTACTTGCTGCACCTGGCCAAGGTAAGCCTGCGATTCGCCAGCGAGGGCTGCGGACGTTCAGGCCGAAAGCGTCACCTCGAGCCCTTCGCGAAATTCCTCGCCCCCGCAATCGTTCGAACCCGCTTGACGGCGCAGCGCGCGAGCGTGCTAGCACGCGACCATGGGGACGGTAAAGAGCCGATGGATTCGCTGGGGCGTGCCCCTGGCGCTGGCGGTCATTGCGGTATGGCTGGTGAGCCAGCGCGGCAGCAACAAGAGCGAGGCGCCGCTTCCGCCGCCGATTCTCGCGGACGGACCGCCCGCGTTTCGGCAGAGCAAGACGGAGTCGAATCTCAGCCCGCAGTACTTCGACAGCATTTGGCCATCCGGCCATCGGGACAGCTCGAACACCGACTTCGTTCCGGTCGAGCTTGGCGCCTCGTTCGAGCTCGAGAAACACCTTCTGCAGGGGCACCCGATCTTCTGGCCGCCGACGGTGGGGCTCGACGGCGTGTCGTACGTGGTGACCGGCGCGCCTCCCGGCAACAGCCACCTCTTTGCGATCTCGGCTGATGGTGAGGTGCTTTGGTCCGCGAAGCCACAGACATCGCTCGACGACCTCGACTCGTTTGCGATCATGAACGCGCCAACGATCGATGCCGAAGGTGACCTCTACCTCGGAGACCGCGACCAGCTCTGGGCCTTCAAGCCCAATGGCGAGGTGAAATGGGTCGTCGATTTGAAGCCGTACGGCGTCGAGTGGGGATTCATGAGCGTCGTGCTCAGCCGCCAGCGCTATGTCGGCGGTGTGACGACCGACGGTAAGGTCTTGTTCTTCTGGTCTCACAGCGGCGAGCTCGCAATGCCCCCGCTGGACCTTCCGGGCGGCGCAGGCCCCGCCGCCGAAGACGAGCCGCCCGAATCCCTGTGGAAGGACTTGATGGACCCGGACCTGATCCCCTTCCTTTTCAACTTGATTCAGGGCTGGGAGCTCGAGGTCGCGAACACGCCGGCGCTTCATCCGGAAACCGGCCGGCTCTACATCACCGCGGCCGGCTCGAGCCCCGACACCGGCGTGCTCTACGGCATCGACATCAGCGATGACGCCCTGCGAATCGTCTTCCAAGCGCCGATGGGGGGTGGAAGCGGGACGAGCCCTGCCATCTCACACGACGGAAGCGCAGTCTACGCGGTCGACGAGCTCGGCCGAATGATCTCGATCGACGCGGAGACCGGAAAGCGGCTCTGGCAGAGCGCGGAAGGCGGAGGCGGATCCGCGTCCCCGAGCATTGGACCGGACGAGACGATCTACACGCCCTTCCAAGACCGGATCACCGCGTACACGAAGGACGGCGAAGTGCGCTGGCAGAAATCCTACGACGGACTCTGCAAGGAGCGCCTGCCCGAGCCAGGGGGCATCTGGAGCTACGTCTTGTCCGAGCCGGTGGCCTTCGTCGACAGCATTCTCACGGTGGGCCTACGACGCGGCTGGATGAACGTCCTTTGTGGATATCACCTGCCGAAGTTGCTCTCTAGAAGCGATCGAACCCGGGTGCC
>CAMYJN010000237.1 GCA_947258625.1 uncultured Polyangiaceae bacterium
TTCAGCTATTTTCACGCGACCCGGTCCTATCTCGAGCGTCACGGCAAGCCGGTCGCGCTTTACAGCGACAAAGCCGGAGTGTTCCGCGTCAATGCCAAGCGCCCGAAAGCGGGCGACGGCTTCACGCAGTTTGGCCGCGCGATGAGCGAGCCGAATATCGACGTGATTTGCGCCAATACCCCGGCCGCCAAAGGCCGGGTCGAGCGCGCCCACCAGACGCTTCAAGACCGGCTCGTCAAGGAGCTCCGGCTCCGCGGTATCTGCGCGATGGACGACGCGAATCGGTACTTGCCCGAGTTCATGGACGACTACAATCGTCGCTTCGCTCGGGCGGCCCGAAACGACCATGACGCGCATCGACCCCTGACCGAGCGCGACCGCTTCGCCGACAGGCTGCCACCTCCGGGGCCTTGAGCCGGGCGCCCGCTCGATGCCTACGGACCCCATCTCAAGCCGTCCGCCCTCTTGCCCGACAGAGACGTTCCTCCAGATTCACCGAGCAGTTGAGGCCGCCAAACGCCCTGCCCACTGCAGGTCCCCTGCCCCACGCTCCCCATTGGGAAGCGGACATGTGTGCTTGGCAGAACCACCGGACACCAACGTCTGGTTTTGACATGGGCCCTCCACATGAGCCCGATGGGCGAAGAGAGCGAAAGGCAACAACCTCACCGAGCTTGGCGGGCGTCCGTCGGCCGCCGGCGGGCGTCACTTCACGAAACTACACCGCAATCCGCCACTACTCGCTGCGTCTGGGCCAACGAGGGTCAGATCTCTTTCTTTTTTGGACACCGCAACGCCCCCAAGATAGGTAGGGGCGAATGCGCCCTGAAGCCGTGCAGAGGTGGGCTCGGCTGGCTCCGCTCGTACTGGTCGGACTCGTCGTCCTGACGACCGGGCACCGGTTTCGCAACGGTTTCGTCTTCGACGACAAGTTCGTCATCGACAAGGGCGAAGTGATTCACGACCCTTCGCGCGCACTGGAGGCCTTCTCGCGCCACACCTTCTTCGTCTCGTCGCAGGATCAGGTCGACGGGGTCATGCACGTCGACACCTATCGGCCGATCACTCTGCTGACTTTCTTCTTGGACGCATCGCTCGGTGGCAGGGACTCTTGGCCCTACCACCTCACCAACCTCCTCCTGCACATCTTTTGCGTTTGGCTGCTCTACGCGGTCGCACTCACGCTGCTGGGAAGGGATCGATGGCCCTTCGCGCTCTTCGCGGCGGCGATGTTTGCCGTGAGTCCGTGGACGGCAGAAGCGCAAGTGTGGATCAACGGTCGATCGGATCCGTGCGCGCTCGCCTTTGGCTTGGGGAGCCTGTGGCTAGCCCTGCGGGCAAAGCAAAGGTGTTTCGTTTCCTTCGCGCTGGGCGCGTCGTTTCTCGCCGCGTTGATGTGCAAGGAAGTGATGCTCGGTGCGGCGCCCGCCGTTGCCTTGGCTCCGATCCTCGTCGATGGAGCCGCTACGCAGAGCAAGCGTGAACGACTTCTCAAGACCACAGTTCCGGTGCTGGCAGCGTCTATCGCGTACCTCGTCATCCGTCATCGCGTGCTCGGAGGGATGCGCACGCATGAAGACCTCGACATGGTGCTTCTGGCGCTTCGGCGCCTGCCTCTCCTCTTGGTCGACGGGTTGCACGCGATCCTGATTCCTCGACCCGCATACCTCAGAAACATGAGTGAGGAGTACGCGGCGCTGCCCACATGGACGGCTTGGGCTGCGGCGATCTTCGTCGCTGGCCTCGCCCTTGCCTGCCTCTCGGTCCGGCGCCGAGCGCCGTTACTCTCATGGAGTGCCATCTGGTACGCGGGCACACTCGCGCCCGCCGCGATCATTTCGACAATGCTGTGGCCAGGGTTTGGGAGATATCTCTACGTGCCAAGTGCCGGAGTCGTTTTGGCGGTCGGCTGGGCGCTGTCCACCGCGTGGCCCCGATTGGCGTCGAGCGTGCGACGCATCGTGTCGAGCGTCGCGGTCGTCTACCTGATCGTCGCCTCGATCTTTCTCGTCCAGTACACCTCGAGCTATCGGGACGAGTTTCGTCTCTACTCGCGCGCCATCGAGATGAATCCGGATGCGGCGTACGGATGGGGTTTTTTGGGTCTGTCGCTGATGGACGTCGGAATGACGCGCGACGCGATCAAGTCGTTGCGCGAGGCGGTCGCTCGGGCGCCTGAAGAGCAACGCTACCGTGCGCACCTGGCCCGCGCGCTGGCCGACGTCGGCGACCGAGAGGGAGCTCGCGAGATCGCGCTCCTCGGCGCAAAGGACTTCGATGGGACACCGGAAGCCGCGACGTTCCACCTGACGCTCGCCAGGACCCTACCCACCCGCGACGCGGATCGAGTCGCTTTTCACTTGGTCAGGTGCCTCGAGCTCCGACCCGGACGCACCGACTGTGAAGAAGCCCTCGAACACTTGCTGCGCGATGCACCGGACGCGGAGGAAAACCGGGCGGCGCTCGAGCGCCTTCTGCAGCAGCCCGGGCACGCGCGTTACCGCGAGCTGATCGAGTGTCGGGCGTACGATCGCTGCGAGCCCGTCGACTGAACCGCGGCGTTCACGCGACCCACTCCACCGGCCCGTCGGGTTTGGGTTCCGTCTCTGGTACGGACGAACGTGCGAGCACGATCCACGAACGACTGGCCTACCTTCGAGTAATGTTCGCCATGTCCGAACATCCTCAGTCCAGACTGGGCGTTCGAAACCAAGAATGCCGCGATGATCATTAGGCTCGCACCGACCGCGAGTCCGATTCGACTGGACGTCGAGCTATTCGCCATGCCAGGTTCCCCAATCTCCGATCCATAGGTCTAGCGGGGGAGCCACAGGCACTCCAGTATGCAAGCTCGATGGCGACGGTTTCTGTTGGAGACCGCACCAAAGGCTAGTTGAGCGCGCGGTCGCGGAGATAGTGACCGTCTTCGAACGAATCGAAGAAATGTGCCACGAGTGGGTGCTCGATGGGTGATCCCAAGCTGTCTTCTTCGAGATTCCGCTCCGCCACGTACGTCTCGTGCATCGCGACCAGGACCACCTGCGCATACCTTCTTAGCCTATTGGAGCCAATGGGAACGTGCGAATTGCGCGGCACTAGACGCTGTGTCGACTTGCGGCGCACCTGGACCGCCTTTGTTTTGCCTATCCCCGCGGACCGGCTCCTCAACGTTTGATAACAATACGCAGCTGGGTCTCACTTCTTCGCCAAAGCGCGCTTCACCTTGCCGGCTGCAACCCTCCCGGACTGCATGCATGGCAGCACGCCGCCACCCAGAACGCCGGCTCCCGCCAAGAACAGGTTGGGTGAGAAGGTCGAGGTCGGGAAGCGGAAGAACATCGATTGCTCGGGGGTCTGGGCCGGGCCGTAGAGGCCGCCGTCGACGGCGGCGACCCAGGACTCCAATGCAAGCGGCGTTGCGAAGTCCACGAGCTCGATGTGGTCGACGACGCCGGGCAGCCGTTGATCGAGCTCGGCGAGCAGCTCCCTCTGCAGCCGGTCCTTGAGCTGGTGGAAGTCGTCACCGCGCTTCCCGGGCGCCATGTCGGCCCAGGCTCCAAACAAGGAATGAGGCGCTAGGGTGTTCACCTCGAGCGTTGTGCATCCCCTGGGTGCCATCTGGCCCGTTGGATCTTTGAGGGAGTTGGGCGAGATGAAGAAGAAAGGCGTTTCGGGAAGGCGTCCATGAAAAACGGGTTCCCAGAGCGCATCGATATCGACGCCGGGGTAATCCCAGATGTTGAAGGCACCGAGGCCGATCTCGCGCAAGTCGCGTTTGACACCGAGGTTCAAGCCCAAGAGCGAAAGCGACGACTCGAGACCGCGCACGCGTTCCAGAAGCTTCTTCGGCACTGCGTCTTGTGCGATGAGGCCACCGAAGACGTACCGGGGGTCGATTGCCGCGACGACCGCGTCCGCCTCGATCTGCTCGCCGTTGCAAAGCGTGACGGAGCGCACCCGCTCGCCCTCGACTTCGATGTGCGCGACCTCGGCCTCGGTACGGAACGCCGCGCCCGCCTGGGTGGCGACGTGCAGGATGGCGTCGCGAAACTTACCGCTTCCCCCTCGCGGGAAGTGAGCCCCTTCCAAGTAGTGGTGAACCACCATCAAACCGACGAATGCCGACGCTCGCGAGGGCGGAAGCGCGTAGTCGCCGCACGCTCCTGCAAAGACCGCCTTGAGCTGGGGGTTGGTGACCGCATGATCGAGAAACTCACCGTAGGTCGCTTTGACGTAGCGGAAGAGGGGCGCCGACTTGATGCCGTCCCAGAGATCGGAGAGTTGGAGCTTGCCGGGTGGCTGTAGGTGCTCCAGCACGCGGCTCAGGCTGTCGACCTCACGCACCGCGTCGAACACCTTGTCGATCCCCTTCACATCATTGGGGAACTGAGACGCCAATCGGTCGCGATACGCTTCGGCACCGCGGCACATCCGAACCTCGAAGTCCGGGAAGCGGTAGACGTCGAAGCCGTCGGGATCCATTTCCGCGAGAAGCTCCGCCGAGCTGAGACCGAGCGCGTCGAGCATGCGATCCATGGCTAGACCTGGACCGCACTGGCCGAGGTAATGCACGCCTGGGTCAAACGTATAGCCTTCGTTTGAATAGGAGTTGAGAAACCCTCCGATGTGCATCGATCGCTCGAGCGCGATGACTTCGAACCCCTCTTTCGCGAGAAACGCGCTTGCGGTGAGCCCGCCTGCGCCCGTTCCAATGACGACAACCCGATGCTTGCTCATGACAACCTCCCGGTCTGGCGCAGGACGCCCGTAGGTGCGGTTGGGCAGCTGCATCAGGCGTGCCAGACAGAAGCCGGGTCTTTCCAGGCGATTCGGGCACAGTGACGCGAAGGTTTTGCGTTTGGGACGGGGCGGCGCAGCGGGTGCGCGCAAGCAATCATTGTCCGAACTTCACCCAGGACATGGCGGCGCCCGCTCGTCCAGCTCTGCATCGCCGTACGTGGCGAGCGCGGCGCATACCTCATCGAACGCGGCTCGGCGGACATGGGACTCGATGAAGTCGAA
>CAMYJN010000238.1 GCA_947258625.1 uncultured Polyangiaceae bacterium
GGCCAGCCCGAGCGAATAGCGAGAACCTCGCAAACGCTAGAAGAGTGGACGCGTGTAGAACGCGACACCGACGAAGAGATCCCAGATGCCGAAGTCGACGGTGCTGCGACTCGTTCCGATTTCGAATAGCTGCGGGAACGCAAAGCCGGCAAAGAGGTCGATGAGGTGCTTGTCGACTTTCTTCCAAGTACCACCGGCGCGGAAGCCGATGGGGATCGCAACGCCCTGGAGGTCCGCAGGGGCGGTGTTGAAGCCCTTGCCCAAGTTCACGAACTGCACGCCGGTTTCGCCGGCAATGAACGCGCGGTCCGAGAAGTCGTAGTTGACGATCGCCGGAATGCGAATGTCCGCGCGCTTGCCTGAGCCAAAGGTTCCCCGCACTTCGATCCCAGTGTCGACCGAGAGCCGATCGTTGGGCTTGATGCGGAACGGCAAAGCCACTTCGAACGCGAACGGGGTGTCGGTCGGCAGAACGAAAATCAGGTCGCCGGCGAAGTCGAGCTTCTCGCGGTGCACGAAGCGGTATCGTCCGTACAGCGGCATGTTTCCAAAGCCCGCCGACGGCGAGAAGATGACCGGGATCAGCCCTTCGTACCGCTGTTGAAGCGACGAGCCAGTGCGATAGTTGTTGATGCCAAGCTCCAAGTCGTCGAGTACGGCGATGGAGGCGCCTAGGGTCATCCCGAAAACGGTATCGACGCCGTCATCCCAGACGGTGAAAATTCCGTTCGCGCGGATCATCCCCTTTTGCATCGTAAGCGGGCGCCCCGTCCGAAGACCTATTCATCCCAGGTCTGTCCGCGGTAAGGTCCCTGGCACACGGCTTCGGCCTAGGAGGGGCAACGATGCATCGGCGACCAACAATCCATTTGATTCCCATCGGCTTTGCCATGGCTTTGCTCTTCGGCCCCGCGGGCGCGGTGGCGCAGAGCGCTTCAAAGGGGGAAGCGCCGAGGCTCTTCGCGGACATCGCTTTGAGCACCCGCGTCTATCCAAATGCGGACGCCGCGCTGACTGGCTTTGCCCTGGGGTCGTTCTACAGGCCTTCCGAGAAGTGCGTTCACATTGCCGGTGAGCTTTTCGCCCGCTTTGGGCGCAAGGATGGAACGCCCGAGGACCTAAAAATGCGCAACGTCGGGGGGACCGTCGGTGCCCTCTGGGGCACGGGTGACTGGGACCACTGGTTTGGGGCGGGCGCGATGTTTGACCTCGGCTGGGGCCGGGTGGGCGGGCGAGATGAGTTCGTCTCGAGCGCCTACCTGCGCGCGCTGCTCAATTGGCGGCTGCGCAAGGAGTTCTGGCTGGGCCTGGACGCGCGCGCGGGGTACGTCATTGCGCCCGTCACGGTTGGCGGGGTTGGGATCAAGGGGCCCGTGCTCGGTCTTGGAATTGGCGTGTCCTGGGGCAAGGACGAAGACGAGTACAACCGACTCTAGAGTTCCACCACGCATGTTGCATCAAACACGGCGCGCGGTCTTGGGCGCATCGATTCTGGCTTCGGTCATCCTGACCGGGTGGGTGGGCCTGAGCCTCGCTCGCTTCGTGACCGAGGGATGGTGGCTCGCCGTCCTGATCGCCCTCCCCCTCGGCGTGGCAGCGATCGACGTGCTGAGCGGAGTCGTTCACTGGGCCTGCGACCGGTTTGGAGACGCGGCATCCCCGGTCGTCGGCCCGCTGCTCATTCGCGCGTTTCGAGAGCACCACGTCGATCCGAGGCAGATGGTCGAGCACGACTGGGTCGAGACGAACGGAGAGCCTTGCTTTTTCTCCGCGCTTGCCCTGGCGTTGCTGGCCTGGCTCGCGCCCAGCGTTCAATCCGGGCTCGCCGCTGCTGCCGTGACCCTCGTTTGGACGATGGCGGCCGTCGGGTCCTGGTCCAATCAGGTTCACAAATGGGCGCACATGTCGCGCGCTCCGAGGTTGGCGCGGTTTCTTCAGCGTGCAGGGCTCGCTTTGCGCCCGGACGAGCATGCGTGCCATCATCGGGCACCCCACGATTCGGGGTACTGCATCAGCACGGGCCGGATGAACCCGCTCTTGGATCGCATGGGACTTTGGTCTTGGCTCGAACGCTCGCTTAGGAGAACGGCTTGAAACTCACCGACTGGCTCATTGAACACATCACCGACGACCCGCGGGCTTTGGGCTGGTTCGACAGCCCGGACGCGGAGGATCGCATCGCACGTTGCTACAAAGAGCTGCTCAACGGCTACGACGTCGACCCGTCGACGATTTTGAAAACGACGCGGATGGTCGGCGCGGACGAGCCTCGGAGCGCGGTGGAGGTCCGAGACATCGCGTTCTATTCAATCTGCGCCCACCACTTCCTTCCGTTCTATGGACATGTCAGCATTCGCTACGTGCCGGGGGATCGCATTCTGGGGCTCGGCAAGCTGCCTCGGCTGGTCGACGCCTACGCGCGCCGTTTCCAGATTCAGGAAGACCTGGTGCGCGACATCGCTCAGGAGATGATGCAATCGGGCCATGCCCGAGGCGTTCACGTGCAGTCGGAGGCACGGCACCTGTGCATGCTGAGTCGCGGACCACAGAGCGCCGCCTCGGTCACACGCACCGAGATCGCACTCGGATGCCTCAGCGACCAGGGTGCATGAGGCTCGCCGATCGGCGCGATGAGAGCACGGTGATAACAGCGGGGTCGAGCGGCGCGGCAGCAATGGTGGTCGTCGTGGTGGCGTTTGGAGCCTGCAGCTTGCTGGGTTGCAGCCGTAGCGAACCGGAGCCAGCGCCACGAGGCGAGTCCGCCGACGTCGCAACGCCCCCCGCCGAAGACAGCGGCGCGCGCTCGATCGAGTTTCTGATCGAGTCGAGGCCCGTGAAGTCGCTGACGGCCGAAGCGCTGAAGAAGAAGGTGAAGCCCCTCCGCCTCGAGGTGTTCGAGCCCTACGAGCATGCGAACGTGGTGTTCACCGCACTTCCGCTCGAGCGGGTCCTCGACGAAGCGTACGGACCCTCCTGGCGAACCCATGAAGCGATTCTATTCAGCTGTCGCGATGGCTACGAGCCCACGATTCCCGTTCGACGCGTCTTGGATCACCAGGCGTTTCTGGCGATCGCTCGGCCCGGCGATGTGGGGTTCACGATCCTCAAAGACGAAGAGGGCCAGAAGCGGCGTATCGACCTCAGCCCGGTCTACGTCATCTGGGAGAACCTGGACAACGCCCGGGTCCGAACCGAGGGCGACTACGGTTGGCCCTACCAGGTCGTTCGCATCGACCTCGTGTCGTTTCAATCGCGTTTTCAGGAGATGGCGCCGCCGGCAAATTCATCCGCGACGGTGCTGGCCGGGTTCGATGCCTTCATCGCTCATTGTTCCAAGTGCCATGCGATCAACGGACATGGCGGTGCGATTGGCCCGGAGCTGAACTACCCGGCCAATCCAACCGAGTACCTGAAGGAAGCGTGGCTCCGGAAGTGGATCGATGAGCCGACGCTCATGCGCATTGCGCCAAGGATGCCTCCACTCAATCCCGACTTGCCCGACCGCGCGCGAATCATCGATGAGATCGTCGCCTATCTCGGTGCGATGGCGTCGCACAAGGTCGAGCCAGGCACGCCGTGAGCTACGCCGAGTTTTACGATTCGATCCTTCAGCATCCGTTGCTCCTCTGGGCGGCGGCGATTTTCGGGCTGTTGCTGGCGCTGTCGCGGCCGGGTCTGTCGGCCACGGTGCGTCGGTATTGCATGGCGCTAGCGGCCATTGCGCTGCTGGATGCCTGGCTCACCACCAACGATGTTCCTGGCATCGGTCCGCTGACCGGCGCCGCAGCCTCGTTGGTGCCGCTGGCCTTCGTTTTGATCGGGGATTTTCGTTATTTCCTCTTCATCGAGAGCGCGAAGCCCGATGGGACCATTGCGGTGACCGCCGGTGCGTGGATCCGAGCATCTGCTTGGACGCTCGTCGTGCCACTGGGATCGCAACTCGTGGTTTTCGGATTGGGTTCGAACGAGCCTCGCGTCCTTTTCTTCGTTTACGAGATGCTGTTCGTCTTGCTGGCGATTGGCATGGGCCGCGTGTATCTGCCTCGCCGCAGCGGTGCGCTCCTATGGACGCGGCGGGTGACCAAATTCGTCATCGCTTACTACATCCTGTGGGCCGTCGCCGACGCGCTGATCCTGACGACGGGCGCGGATGTCGCTTTCCTGTTGCGCATGCTCCCAAACGTTCTTTACTACGGAGGGCTGGTTCCAGCGATCGCCTGGGCGGCGCCTATCGCAGATAAAGCACGGTGAGGTTTGCTCGGCCTCCAGCGGTCGTGCTAGACCTCGCGGACTCGAAAGAAGGAACCATGAGCGGTCCCCGTCCCGTCCGTCTCGCTGAGCACACCGTCGAAATCGTCAGCGACGCCGGCGAAGGTGCGCAAAAGGCGGCCCTTGCGTTTGCCCAGCTCTGCGCGAAATCGGGCAACGGACTTTGGACCGTGGAGATCATCCCCTCCGAGATCCGGCCTCCGCCGCACACGACTGGAAGCGCAAGCGGCAACCGAATTCGCCTGGCCGAGCGCGCTCGGGTCACCAATGCGGGCAACCGCGCAGACGTGGTGTTGGCCTTCAACGAAATGGCTTTGCTCTCCCGCCTCGAAGCAGGAAGTCTCGCCGACGACGTCCTCGTGCTGATCGACGACCAGTGGGCAACGCACGAGGACGAGCGGTATCGGCTGTCCTACCGCGAGGTGCTCGACAAGTTTCGTTCGCGTGGAGCGTCCATCGTCGAGGTCCCGCTCGAAAGGGAAACCCTCCGTCACGCCGAAGATGCGGAACAGGGCAAGAACATGTTTGCTGTCGGCATCTTGTGCGCCCTCTACAGCAAGGACCTCGACCTGCTCGACGATGTGATTCGCGACATCTTCAAGGCCAAGAGCCGCGAGGTGATCGAGCTGGCGGTGAGGCTCGCAGCCGCCGGTCATCAATATGGAGTTACGCACTTAGATCGATGCTTCGAAATCGAAGCGCATCCAAGCGATGTCGCAAAAGTGGCGATGAACGGAAACACCGCCCT
>CAMYJN010000239.1 GCA_947258625.1 uncultured Polyangiaceae bacterium
CCTTGGCGAATTCTCCTGCCCAGCCGCCTAACATGACCCTTGCAACCTCTAACCCTTTCATGGCATCCAAACGTCAACCACCGTCACAGCGAAGTGTCAGCGATGTCTTGTCTCGCACAACCGGCACTGGCACTGGCACTGGCACCGGCACCGGCACTGGCACTGGCACTGGCACTGGCACCGGCACCGGCACTGGCACTGGCACTGGCACCGGCACCGGCAGATTCAGACTTTGCGATCGCTTGTCCTTGGTTTGCGATTTGGGCCGCACTGAAGTGAGGCCCAAATCGCAAACCAAGGAGTCGCTCATGGAAACAAAGACGAACGTATACGACAGAGCACGAATCGTCGTGCGAGACCTAGGCCCCCTCCTCCACACCATTCGCGAGCATGACAAGTCGCTCGCCGATCAATTGAAGCGGGCTGCGCAAAGCGTGGTTCTGAATATCGCTGAAGCGCGTGGGAACGACGCTGGCAATGCGCGAGCTCGATTTTCAACCGCTTGCGGGTCCGCCAAGGAAGTCCGAGCGGCGCTGAATGTCGCGAGTGACTGGGGCTACATCGAAGCCCACACGGCGACCCCCCTCGACGGGAAGCTCGACGAGGTGTGCGCCATCACGTGGTGTTTGGGCCGTCGGCTCTAGCGGCCCGAGAGTCTCCAGGACATCGCGCAAACCTCATCGAGCGCGATGTCGATCTCTGTGACTCTGCTTCTTGGAAAGTATCCGTACGCAACTGCGAGCTGAAGCCCTGCGCGCACCTCCTTCGCGGAGCCACACGCTGATGCGAATCGCGCTCTGGCCGTCCCTGAATCGTTTCCATCGGCTTCAGCGATGTTGAGAACGACGCTGTTCATCGCCCGGTGGATTTGGTCGAAGAGCGACTTGTCCCGCTTCCGAACCACCGGAAGCACTTGCCGCAAGCCACGTGCCGCCCGTAGCGCCCTTTGCTGAATGATGAGTCCCATGAGTGATCTCCTTTTTGCGTGTGAGTGGGGTCCCCCGGGAGGGCGCCAGCCCGCCCCCACTCACACGCAAAAAGGAGATCGCGATGACCAAATCACCTCACAAGAGCACGTCTCGCTTGCACTGACGCTGGCGCTGGCGCCGTCACTGACACTGGCGCTGGCGCTGTGATCCCGCTACCTACCCCCCGTGCTCGACGACTCCGTACGACAACTCCTCGGCCGCCCCCACCAACTCGTGCTCTGGCTCACCGGCGCCGGCATCTCGGCCGAGAGCGGGATTCCTACGTTTCGTGGCCAAGAGGGTTATTGGCGCGTCGGCTCTCGGAACTATCAGCCCGAGGAGATGGCGACCCGATCCGCGTTTCAACGGATGCCGGAGGAGGTTTGGGCCTGGTATCTGTATCGACGTGGGGTCTGCCGTGGCGCCGAGCCCAACGCCGCGCATCTCGCATTGGTCAAAGCCGAACAGCGCGGCGGTGACCGTTTTTTGCTGGTGACGCAGAACGTCGACGGGCTCCACCTGCGGGCCGGCAATACGCTCGATCGTACCTACCAGATTCACGGCAACATCGATTTCATGCGCTGCGGCGAGGAATGCCTTCCCGCGCCCGTGCCAATGCCGGACGGTGTCCAGGTGGCTTGGGAAAAGGGCCGCGCGCTCAGCCACCAGGAGCTCGAACTGCTGCGTTGCCCTTCCTGCGGGGCGATGGCTAGGCCGCACGTGCTCTGGTTCGACGAAAGTTACGACGAACCGAACTTCCGATTCCAAAGCTCGATCGAGGCGGCGCGACATGCCTCGCTGGTGATCATAGTCGGCACGACAGGGGCCACGTCACTGCCGATGCACATCGGCACGATTGCCGCGCAGCGCGGCGTTCCGATGATCGTCGTCAACCCGGAGCCAAATCCATTTAGTGCCCTCGTGCAGCGCACGGGCGTCGGCGCGTTTCTCGCTGGCACGGCGGGCGACTGGGTACCGAAGCTCGCGGCCGCCCTCTCCTCGGCGTGAGGCGCCTTGCCTCCGTCGCCCTTCGGGGATACCTATCGGGAGATGACACGACTGTTCGGCTGGGTCTTTGGTTTGGTTCTACTGGCTGGTCTTCTGACCTCTTGCGCAAAGCAAGGCGAGCCGTCGCGCTACCCGGATCGTCCGGGCGGGCAGTGCAGCCGTGCTGCGGGGGCAACCTGCGAATCCGGCTTCGTCTGTCACTACGCACCGAATGCAGAGTGCGGAGAAACCGGCGCGCAGGGCGCCTGCTTCCCAATGCCGTCGACCTGCACCAAAGACTACAGCCCGGTCTGTGGCTGCGACGGCCGCACCTATCTCAATATCTGCGTAGCTCACTCGCATGGAGTTTCGCCGCGCCAATCCGGAGAGTGTCCTGGCTCGGGGGCGCCCGGGGTTCCGGCCGGTCCGGTCGGCAGCTGTGGCCCCGGCGGCGCGACGGAGTCCTGTGGGACAGGTCTGTTCTGTCGATACACCGAAGTGCAGTACTGCGGCGAAGTCTCCGGTCCCGGCGAGTGTGCGGAACAGCCCACCGTGTGCACCAAGGAATGGGCGCCGGTCTGCGGCTGTGACGGGCGCAACTACAGCAACGACTGCGTGGCGCACTCGCACGGCGTTTCCATTCGGCATCGCGGCCTATGTCAAGACCCGGCACAGGCAGCCGCGGGGGCGGTTGGTGCCAGCTGCGGGGTCGCAGGCGCTCCCCAATGCGGCACGGGCCTCTTTTGCAAATTCCCGCCAGCCGCGAAATGTGGCGCGACGAACAGTCCAGGGAAGTGCCAACCCCGCCCGCAGGCCTGCACGGCTGACTACGACCCTGTCTGCGGCTGCGACGGCAAGACCTACGCAAACGCATGTTCCGCTCATGCGGCTGGCGTATCGATCAAGAGAAAGGGCGGCTGTCCGGCGCCCTGATCGAGGGACTCCGCGCCACCGTTCTTCCTGTTGTTTTCCCGCCCGACTCCCAACCGACCGACGGCAGGCTGCCAAAAAACGGCTTGCGTTCGATGACAGCCCATCCGTATGCTCCGGCCCAACTCATTGGAGAAGGGGAGTCCATGAAGATATCCACACTTGCGCTGCTCGTCCTCGCGGCGGCCTCGACGTCGGCCTGCAAGAAGAAAGAAGCCGTACCGGCGCCGTCCGAGCCCGCGCCCGCTGCCGAACAGGCACCCGCGCCCGAACCCAAGGCGGCAGAGCCTGCCGCGCCAGCCGGACCCACGATCCCGGATGTCGCACTCACGGGCAGCGCCTCGGAGAACCTGGTTGCTGTCTTCGAGGCGGGGGTCAATGCCCTCAAGGGGGCCGGCGATGCGGCAACGGGAGCCGCAATCCTAACCGGCATGCTCGAGAAGTACGACGTTGCTGATCTTCGCGAGAAGTCTAAGGCCGCCAAGGCAGCCGGAGAAGGCGCCTCGGACGCCACGAAAGCAAAATTCAAGGCGCTGAAGGCGGAGTACGCCGAAGTGTCGACGAAGCTTGGGGCAAGCGATCCCAAAGCGTTTGGAGAGGCCGCAAAGGCCTGGGCCGCGGCCTGGGGCCTGAACTAGGAGTGAATGATGGCATCAGATGACAACATCGCAGCATTGCAAGAGGCGCTCGACATTTGCGGGTACAAGCCCGGGAAGCACGACGGAGTGATGGGCAAGCGAACGCGGAATGCAGTTCGCGACTTCCAGAAGAACGCCGGCGTCGATGTCGATGGCGACGTCGGCCCGCAGACCCGCGGTGCGCTGGCACAGAAGCTCAGCGAAGTATCGGTTCGCGCGCAGCATCTCGCGGGCTTCTTCCAGGGCGGCGGCCAAAGCGTCGAAGACGAGCTCTAGTCGGAGCTCCGGCATTCAGAGGCCCGATTGCGCTGGAGAGGTAGAAAGCAAAGCGCGCACGTCGAGGATCGTCGAGGCGTGCGCGCCGGGCCCAAGCTTGCGGGCGGGGGCATCGGTATCCTGCTTCTCGTCGGCGTCGGTCTCTTCTTGGGGGTCGACCCGAGCACGCTGATGCAGGTCGTACAGACTCAGCAGCAGAGCGCACCAACCCCGTCCACGGGCGGCGCCGAGCTCGAAGACGAGCAGTCCCAGTTTGTCGCCGTCGTCCTCGCGGACACCGAGGACACCTGGAACGAGTTGTTCCAAGAAGCCGGTCGCGACTACCGCGAACCGAGTCTGGTGTTGTTCAGCGGCGCGGTCCGCTCGGCCTGCGGCTTCGCACAAGCCGCGATGGGGCCGTTCTATTGCCCGGCCGACCAAAAGGTCTACATCGACCTCAGCTTCTACTCCGACCTGCAGAATCGATTTCAGGCGCCGGGGGACTTCGCGCAGGCCTACGTGATCGCCCATGAGGTCGGGCATCACGTACAAACTTTGCTAGGGATCTCGGAACAGGTGCAACGGAAGAAGGCCCAGCTGAGCGAGGCGGAGGCCAATCAACTTTCCGTGCGGCAGGAGCTCCAGGCAGATTGCCTGGCCGGGATCTGGGCGCACCATGCCGACCGAACCCGCGCCCTGCTCGAGCAAGGCGACATCGAGGAAGGACTGAACGCAGCGAGCGCGATCGGAGACGACCGCTTGCAGAGGCAGTCACAGGGCTACGTCACGCCGGAATCGTTCACGCACGGAAGCTCGGCGCAGCGCGTGAAGTGGTTCAAACGCGGGTATGCCAGCGGCGACACGAGCGCATGCGATACGTTTGGCCAGGCGAGCCTGTAAGACGATTCGCGGCTGCCACGCTGTTCGCCTTGATCTGTGTGTCGAGGTGTGAATTCACGATTTGCCCCACGGGCTGCGTCGACGTGGACACAGATGACCAGAACTGCGGAACCTGCGAAAACGTCTGTGAAGCGCCGGATGTCTGCGCTGGTGGCATCTGCGGCCCCAGCTAGGCGGACCGCGATTGCCCGCGCCGGCACTGGCACTGGCGCTGACACTGACACTGACACTGACACTGACACTGACACTGACACTGACACTGACACTGACACTGACACTGACACTGACACTGACACTGACACTGTAGACTTCCCTTGAATTTGTGGACACC
>CAMYJN010000240.1 GCA_947258625.1 uncultured Polyangiaceae bacterium
ACACGATGGGGCCCGGGATCTGCGCCGGCGCCTTGTTGGTTTGTCCGGACGCGCTCTTCGCGGCGACGAACGCGGCGCGAGCAAGGGCGCCGAGCATCGGCCCCTGATGGAGGATGTAACGCGTAGGTACCGCCATATCGATTCTCCCGGTCTGCCGGTGCGGTGGAGCGCCTGCCGCCCGACCCGGCTCTCTACCATTTGGTAGGGAGCCGCGCAAACCCGGTCCCGCTGCTAGGCTTACGCGATGCCTAACCCTTTGATCCAACTCGGATTCGACATTCCCTTCGACGAGATCGAGGCGTCGCAGGTGGAACCGGCGACCGACACGCTTCTGGCCCGTTCGCGGACCGCCATCGACCAAATCGTGACGAATGAAGCGCCCCGCAGCTACGCGAACACGCTGCGCGCCGTCGAGGAAGCCACCGAGATGCTCGAACGGGCGTCGACCGTGGTCGGTCACCTGGAAAGCGTGGCAAGCAGCGAGGCGCTGCGTGCCGCTTACAACGCGACCCATCCGAAGGTGAGTGCGTTCTGGTCGGAGCTCGCGATGAACGATGGGCTCTATCAGGCCGTTCGCGCGTTTGCGCAAACCGATGAAGCGGCGGCGCTACCCGCGACCGAGAAGCGCTTCTTGAAAAAGACGCTCGACGACTTTCGAAGGCACGGCGCCGAGCTCGGCCCCGAGGACAAGGCGAAGCTCCAAGAGATCGAGATCGAGCTCACCAAGCTCACGACCGAGTTCTCCCAGAACGTCTTGGACGAAACCAATGCGTTCGAGCTCTTGATCGGCGATGAAGGCAAGCTGGCGGGCTTACCCGCCAGCGCGAAGCAAGCGGCGGCGGAGAGCGCGTGCGCGAAGGGCCTGGATGGCTGGCGGTTCACGCTCCATGCGCCGAGCATGATCCCCGTGTTGACGTATTTGGACGACGCGAGCATCCGCGAACATGTTTGGCGCGCCTACAACACGCGCGCCGTTTCCGAAGAGCGCGACAATCGCAAGGTCATCGCACGGGTTCTCGAGCTTCGCCGCGCCAAGGCCGAGCTGCTCGGCTACGCCGATTTCGCGGACCTGGTGACCGAAGACCGAATGGCCAAGGCCGGCGCAAAGGCAAAAGAGTTCATCGACGATTTGCGGAAGCGCACCGAGGAGGCGTTCCGCCGCGAGAATCGCGAGCTCGAGGCGTTTCGCAAAGAGATCGAACCCGGCTCGGCAACCGCGCTCGAAGCCTGGGACATCGGCTATTACTCGGAGAAGCAGCGCCAGGCGAAGTACGACTTCAACGAGGAAGAGCTGCGGCCGTATTTTCCACTCGGTCGCGTCCTCCAAGGCCTCTTCGCAACGGCGCAGGCGCTCTACGAAATCGAGATTGTCGCGCGAGACGCCAAAGTCTGGGACCCGGAAGTGAAATCCTATGCGATCCATGATCGAGATGGCACGATGATCGCCGCATTTTACGTCGACCTGTTTCCGCGTGAGAACAAGCGGGGCGGCGCATGGATGAATTCGCTGATCAGCGCAGCGTATCGTGAAGGGCAACCGGCGCCGCAGCTTGGGCTGTTTTGCGCCAACGTCAATCCGCCGGTGGGTGGCAAGCCCGCGCTCTTGACTCATCGCGAGGTCGAGACCCTCTTTCACGAGTTCGGCCATTTGCTGCACCACTGCTTCAGCCGCGTGAGCGTGCGAAGCCTCGCCGGGACGAACGTCGCATGGGATTTCGTGGAGCTGCCCTCGCAGATCATGGAGAACTGGTGTTGGGAGCGGAGCGGCCTCGATCTTTTTGCCGCGCACTATGAAACTGGCGAACGGATCCCAGATGAGCTGTATCAGAAGATGATCCGCGCGAGGACCTACCGCGCTGCCAACGCACAGATGCGGCAGCTGGGCTTTTCAGCCGTCGACCTCGCCCTCCACCAAGACTACGAACACGCGCACGACGGCGACGTCATGGCGTACGCGCGAGAGATCATCCAGGCGCATTCGGCGACGAAGCTTCCCGACGACTACGCGATGCTGGCCGGGTTCGGGCACGTCTTCGCCCACCCCACCGGCTATGCGTCGGGCTATTACAGCTACAAATGGGCCGAGGTGCTCGACGCGGACGCGTTCACCCGCTTCAAGCGGGAAGGCATCACCAATCCCGAGGTGGGGCGCGCGTTCCGGGATGCGATCCTATCCAAGGGCAACAGCGAGGAAGCGGACAAGCTTTACGAGGACTTCATGGGGAGGGGGCCCGACCTCGATCCCCTGCTCGAGCGGACTGGGCTGCTTCCCAGTAGCGGGGATGCTGCGCAATACACACGGGGCTGACCGCAGCGTGGCTACTCCGCGACGGCACGCAGGTCGACGGACACCGCGATGTCGTTCGCGACTTTCAGCCGCACGATCGATGGGACCGAAACGTTGTGGTCTTCGAGCACCACGGTGAAGTCGGCCTTGATTCGAATCTGCTTCCCGGACCAGTTCACGGTTCCTTTGGCGATGACGGGCTTGCTGACTCCGTGGGCGGTGAACTTGCCCTTGACCTGCACCTTGCGGTCCTTGCCTGACTTGAGCTCCGGCGAGTCTTTCTTGCCGAGGATGACTTCGGTGATTTCGAAATGGATGTTCGGGGTCTTCTTCGCATCGAGCCAACCGTCGCCCTGAAGGTGCTCGTCACGGAGATCGTTGTCGGTGCGCAACGACACCACGGGCACCTTGAACGAGCCAGTCGTCTTGGTGATGTCCGCCGGATCGACGGTGAGGCTGCCGCTGACTTTCGAGCTCTTGCCCACCATCGTTTCGAGCGGAGCATCCGAGACGAAGGTCGCTTTGCTCTTGCCGTCCGCGCGTACGAGAAACGTCGTCGCGTCGGCCTGAGAGACGGCCGGCACTGCCATGCATGCGGCCAAGATCAGACTGACTCCGGTGACATTCTTCATCATTCGCTCGTTCCCCCTCGCCTCAAGTATGCCGGTTTTGGACGGCGGCTTCACCCCCGTATTCACGCGGCCGCCACAATCCGGGCGGTCTCGTGGAAGGTCCAATTCTCGTTGTCCCGCTCCGCCCGGCCGAGCTCCCACTCGTCGCGAAATAGGGCTACCGGGCGATTGTCGCGGTCGACGACTGCCATCGGCACGCGCTTGGCCTTGAGCTCTGCGCAGTCGGCGGCGCCCGTGACCCAGCGCGCGTGCTGATAGGGTAGAAGGTCAAACGTCACCCTGGCGCCATACTCGTGCTCGAGGCGAAACATCAGGACGTCGAATTGCAGGCGACCTACAACGCCGCACACCGGATCCTTCTCGCGGCCGGGTTCCATGAAGAGCTGAACCGTCCCTTCTTCGGAAAGCTCTTGGATGCCTTTTTGGAGCTGCTTGCGTTTGAGTGGATCGAGAAGCTGTAAACGCCCGAAGTGCTCCGGAGAGAACTGCGGAACAGCATCGAAGCTCATGGGGCCGTTCGTCGAAAGGGTGTCGCCGATTCGAAAAAGCCCGGGGTCGTACAGGCCCACGATGTCGCCCGCGTAGGCCTCCATCACGCTCTCGCGTTCCTGCGCGAAGAATTGCTCGGCACGATTGAGGCGGATCTCTTTTCCGAGCCGGAAGTGGCTTACCCGCATGCCTCCTTCGAACTTGCCCGAGCAGATGCGCGCGAACGCGATACGGTCCCTGTGCGACGGGTCCATGTTGGCCTGCACCTTGAATACGAACGCGCTGAAGCGATCGTCGGCCGGGCTGACGGTTACGTCCCCGGTTGCTTCACGCTCGCCCGGCGGCGGGCAGAGGCCCTTGAACGACCGCAAAAAGGGTTCGACTCCGAAGTTGGTGAGCGCGCTGCCGAAGAACACAGGCGTGATTTCACCCGCGAGGAAGCGCTCTTGGTCCCACTCTTCGCCGGCCCCGTCGAGGAGCTCCACCTCCTCGCGAAGGGTTTGCGCCGCTTCTTCACCGAGCAGCGCGTCGAGCTCCGGGTCTTCGAGGCCGGTGACCTTCATGATCGCTCGCTTCGATTGCCCCTCGGACGAACGCTCGAAACGAATGACGAGCTTGTTGACTCGATCGTAGACCCCTTGGAACAAATCGCCGCTTCCGATTGGCCAGGTGAAGGGCACCGTGCTCACGCCGAGCACCTCTTCGACCTCGCTCATCAAGGCGAAGGCGTCGCGGGCGGGTCGGTCCATTTTGTTGATGAACGTGACGACCGGCGTGTTGCGCAGGCGGCAAACGTGAAAGAGCTTGCGGGTCTGAGGCTCGACGCCTCTCGCGGCGTCAAGAATCATGATGCCGCAGTCGGCTGCCATCAGCGTTCGATACGTGTCTTCGCTGAAGTCGTTGTGGCCCGGTGTGTCGAGGAGGTTCCAGCGGATGTCGTCGTACTCGAACTGCAGGACGGAGGTCGTGACGGAAATGCCGCGCTGTTTTTCGAGCGCCATCCAATCGCTGACCGCCGATCGCTTTGCCTTGCGCGACTTGACGGCGCCGGCCGCATGTATGGCGCCCCCGTAAAGCAGCAGCTTCTCGGTCAAGGTCGTCTTGCCGGCATCCGGATGCGAGATGATCGCGAATGTGCGCCGCCGCTGGTATTCGTTCTGGCCCATGCCCCGGCGCCAAGATAGTCACTGTGCTCGGTTGCGCCAGTCTGCGAACGTGCTGTGATCCGCGCTGCCAATGGCGGGGCTATTTCCAGAAATCGAGCCGTACGATATAGGCCATCTTCGGGTCGATGAGTTGCACTCCGTATACTTCGAGCAGTGCGGAAATCCTCAGGGAAAGCCAGCCCTCTTCGTCCATGGAGGGCCTGGCGGGGGCGCGAACGCAGTGCACCGCCGGTTCTGGGACCCTGCGGTCTACCGCATCATTCTGTTCGACCAGCGCGGCTGCGGCCGCAGCACACCTCACGCAGAGCTGCAAAACAACACCACCTGGGATCTAGTCCAGGACATGGAGCGAATCCGGGAGCACCTCGGCATCGAGCGCTGGCAGTTGTTTGGTGGGTCCTGGGGGAGCACGCTCAGTTTGACCTATGCCCAG
>CAMYJN010000241.1 GCA_947258625.1 uncultured Polyangiaceae bacterium
CAGGATCCATCCCTGTCAGAATCATCGATGCGTGGAGGGTCGCATCGAGGACCGGAGTCAGCTTCTGAAACTTATGCGTTCATGAGCGCATCGCCAGAGGCGAAGCTAGCGGTCTGGGCAATACTTGCTGAAGCCGCTCGAGTTGATTGCGCAACCGGCCCTGTCTGTCTGCCCTCGTTTCGCTGCGCCCCTCTGCCGACCTAGGAGCACCCATTGGACCTAATCGCGCATACCGTGAGCATGACTCGTTTGATGTGGATCGCAGGCATCGCGATAGGGTCCCACCTCGGGGTCATCATCATTCGGAGGCTCGTGCGTCGCGTGCTCTCCTCGCGCCTCGGGTCCGAGGCCAAGGCGCAGACGGTGACGGGCTTTGCTTAGAGTCTGCTGGTCTTCGTTCTGTACTTCGGAGCGTTCGGGTTTGTGCTCGATGAGCTTAGGGTC
The DNA here is from genome assembly GCA_947258625.1 of uncultured Polyangiaceae bacterium. GTDB lineage: Bacteria > Myxococcota_A > Polyangia > Polyangiales > Houyiibacteriaceae > SG8-38. Next base: position 445 of record CAMYJN010000241.1, read on the forward strand.
CCACTCCACACCTATCTTGCTGACGCTTCGGTCATTGGTCTTGCGGTCAGCTTCGGATCGCAAGGTGTGGTGCAAGATGTGATCAGTGGGCTCACCGTCGTGTTCTACGACCTCCTCGACGTTGGCGACATGGCAAACGTCGGTGGAAAGGTTGGAATCGTGGACAGCATCGGCATTCGCTTCACGACGCTAGTCGGCTTCTCGGGCGAGCGCGTGTTTGTACCCAACCGCACCATTGCAAATGTGATCAACTATCCACACGGATACATCCGGGCGTACGTCGATGCTAGGATTTCGCCGACCGATGAGACGACTCGTGCTCGGGCCACCGAAGCACTCAGCAAAACCGCCCAAGCTGCCTATGAACAGTACCGAGGTGTTCTTCTCGTTGCGCCGACGGTTGAGGGCTTCCGGAAGACGGGCGCCGGCTATGGATATGTCCGCATCAAGTTTCGTGTGTGGCCCGGCCAAACCCAGCTGATTGAAGGCCCGATCAAGGAGGGCATCGCCAGCGCCATGAAAGAGTTCGATCCCAACTACGCTTCCTGGATGGTGTCGGTCTACTATCGTGCCGAGCCCGCGGACTCGGAAACTTCCAAGCGACTCCCTCGCCCGGCGGCCCTGCGCAAGTAACTCAGCGCTACAAAACATTGAAGCGCTCTCGGCTTCAAAGCACGGGTCCGAGCGTTGCGATGCTGTTGTTCTAGAGTCGGCGTGAGGCGGACCAGGCCTCGACCGCCTCTCGAGTGACCGGATCGGCGCAGTTCTGGCTGCCGCAGCAGGTGATGTGGTCGTCGATGACGACGATCTTGCGATGGTTCCGGAGGTCGATGCGCCCTTTGAACGGCCGGAGCAGCGGATTGCCGATCGGCAGGCCCGCGGCCACATGCACCCCTGCGTCTCGCATGGCCGCCCAATGCTCGGAGCGAATCATCACCCGGGAGCCCAGGTCGTCCGCCATCGCTCGGCAGGTGATACCACGAGCGGCCGCGCGTTTCAGTGCCTCGACGACTTTGCAACCGTTGTGGTCAGTCAGCCAAATGTAGAAGAGCACGTGCACGTGATCTTGGGCGGCGTCGATGTCGGTAACCATTGCGTCGATGGTCGCATTGGAGTCCGCAAGCAGCCGTGCAGAGTTGCCATTGACCGGGCGAAACCCGCTTATCGAGTAAGCGAGGTCGAAAAGATGCCGGTGACGCTCGGGGACATCGGCCGCAAGGCTCGCGACACCCTCGTCGTTGGGACCTGCAGCCGATGGCATTCGCGCGAGCACCTCGCGCAGTCGTGCAACTCGGCGCCGCCCGATGTTGACCTCTCCGAAGAGCAGGTAGGCGAACACGCCAACCAGCGGCAGCACCCCGACAACCACGACCCACGCGATTCGAGACGCAGGGTCACGATGCGGTCGCAGCAAGATTCGCACGATGACCGCGAGCTCGAGCAATGCGACGACCACGATGGCGATCAGCGAATGTTGGATCGGGGCGAGCATACGTCGACGCGAACCATATCATCTCCCGCTTGATCTCGAGGCCCAAGATGAAGCAGAAATTCGACTTGAACGCACGCTTAGTTGCCAATGTAGGCGCTGACCCCGAGAACGAAGCCGAAGTAGATCTGGGAATCAGCGATTGGGTTGCCCGTGGTCGGGTCGATGGGCGAGCCGCGGGTGAAGAAGAGGTCCTGCTGCGAGAGCTCGAACCGCGGTTCGAGGGAAATGATCAGGTATTGGACCGGGATGTAGCGCACGATCGCCGTCACCGTGAGAAGGTCGGGATCCAAGCCGGTCGCCACGGCGACCGTCCCACCGAGGTACTCGACGCGCCCGCCGACCTTCCAATGGTCGTGAACCAGCATGTCTCCCTCGAGCGCCAGGCCATACGAGTACTGCCTATTTCCTGGGGGGGAATCGAGCGTTGCGCTGCCGTTGAAGATCAGCGTGAAGCGCCTGATTTCCGCGGTCAAGATCAGATCAAAGAATTGCCCCCAGGCACGGTTTCCCCTCTCCCCCGAGGCGCCGACCATGTAGCCGATCTGGAGTGTCAACTCATCGATGGGAAAGAGGTTGAGCTGTGCGGCGATGGCCGGCGTATCGTTGCCGGCCGTCGGAGATCCGCCAAGCTCTCCGACGCGAACGCTGTTGTTCACGAGCAGAAACTTGAGCCCGAAGCCCATGTAGTTCGTGTACGGGTATCCCAGGTTGTTGTACGGCCCGGAGACGCGATGGGCGTTGAACAGATAAAAGCCGCTGGCCATCACCTGCCATTCGAGGCCGTCCACAAATGAGCTGCCGGCGCCTTCACCCGTTGCGGGCTCCTCCTGGGCAGACGCTCCGCTGGCTAGCCAAAGGCTGCAAACGAGGGCGACGGGCAGGGCTCGTTTCATGGGGTCCTGCCCTCGACCGGACTCTGCGTGACTCCGGCGGTGCGGATTTGGGCGCGGGCGATGCGTGCGACACGCCAAGAAACGACGGCCACGGCCACGAGTCCCAGAAGCAGGCCCACTCCCTTGCTCTCCCAGTTCGCATGAGCTTCCCCGGCCATTCGCGTCACGTGCGACGCCGCGCTGCCCAAGTACACGTCGACGAACAAGTGCGGAGCCATGCCCAACGTCCCGATCGCCACCGAACGAGGCAGGACTCGAAGCGCGCCCAGCGCGTAACTGAGAATCGCTGGATTGGCCGGGATCAGGCGTAGCCAAAACACCAGCCCTGTTCCCTCGGCGCTTGCAGCAGCGGCTGCAATCACTCCGAAGATGAAATTGGGAAAGAGGAAAGGCTCCAACACGAGTATCGCAGTGACGTAGAGAAGGGGCCCCCACGGTCCTAGCTCGCTGATCGCGCGCTCAGCCTGGGGGAGAAAGCCCGCGAGTCGGTGGCCCTCCACCGCGAGCAGCACGATCAGCAGGGCCCCGAGAACCCATGCAAGGCGATGTTGTGCAACATTGAGCTCCCCCGGCGCGGCCATCGCGAGACTATACGCCGAGTGGAGCGAGAAGCGACGGACTCACTTCGTCGATTCGCGGTCGAGCAACGTGCGCTTCCTGTCGAGTCCCCATCGGTAGCCGCTCAGCTCGCCGTCCGCGCGAACCACGCGGTGGCAGGGAACGATCACCGCGACCGGATTCGCCGCACAGGCCCGGGCGACGGCTCTCGCGGACTTCGGCCGCCCGACGCGCGCAGCGATCTCCCCATAGGAGGCGGTCTGTCCGGCTGGTATCTCGCGGAGGCTCCGCCAAACGAGCTCCTGAAAGGCGGTGCCACACACATCGAGCGGAAGCTCGAACAGCTCTGACTTGCCGTCGAGATAGCTCACGGTTTGCTCGACCCATCGCTCGAAGTCCGAGCCCGGATCCGCCGCCTCAAACACAGCCTTGGGAAACCGACCTTTGAGGTCCGCGGTGAGCGCTTGCGGAGAGGCACCGAATAGAACCGCGCAGATACCCCTTTCGGTTGCCGCAACCGCGACCAGGCCGAGCGCCGAATCTCCAAACGCGTATCGGATCTGGGCGCCTTGCCCACCTTTGCGTAACGTCGTGGCCGTCATCCCGTGGCGGCCCTTTGCGGATTCATAGAACCGGCTCGCTGCGCCGTACCCCGAATCGTAGATCGCCGTAGTCACATCCTTGCTCGTTTTCAGATTCTTTGCGGCGATCCCCGAACGATGGGCCATCGCATATTGCTTCGGCGTGACCCCGACGATGCGCTTGAACACTCGGCTGAAGTAGAAGGGGCTCAAGCCGGCAGCCTCCGCAAGCTCCTTGAGCGTGGGCTCTCTTTCCGCGCGTTCGATTAAGCGGCACGCCTCGACCACCCGCTCTCGTTGGCGCTGACGCGGGGCTGTCGCTCGTATCGATAGACGGGGCACGCGGTCATAGTGTCTCACGAGAGCTCTCCTTGTAGCTGATACAAGTTCAGTAACCAGCGCCCTGAGAAGGGTCATCCCGTTTCTTGCGGTCGGATTTGCTGCTTACGCAGCGTCGCAAATCGTTCGCGGGCGCGATCGCGGGCGCAACGGCTGCGCCACGGCGGTTCGTTGGCGCGCGCAATCACTGCGAAAGTCGCTGGCATACCCCATGCATCTACTTCACTCAGCTTGGCGACGCGCATTGGCGCGTTGCGAAGGCAAGGTGGATCATGCGCGGCTTTTTTGAAATTGTATGCGTCTGCGCTTTGGGATTCATCCCCCTACTGGGGTGCAGCGACACGCCAGCAAGCTGCACCCTGACGGGCCAGTGGGAAACGATCGGTTCCTGGGGTAGCGATACACTCGGCTACGGCAACGTGGCCGTTCTGCAGGACCCGATCGACGACAGCGTTTGGCAGGTGGTGTCGCGCACCGACAGCGTGGATGTCCACGAAATCGCCCTGTTCCGATCGGTCGATGGCGGGGCCAGCTGGGTTGAGGTGGACGCTTGGGATTTCCCTTCCGGCCGCCGTGGCTGGACGTCGGGCGCCGACATCGCCGCCGATGGAACGATCTTCGTCGTCGCTCGTGAGCGCTCGGACGACAACACGGACAGAGACGCGACGCTCTTGCGCTATTCGCCGGGGGCCA
>CAMYJN010000242.1 GCA_947258625.1 uncultured Polyangiaceae bacterium
CGCCGTCAGGCCGCACCAAGTCGCCCGTCACCAGGTCGTCTTCGAAGTCGTACGTCGTCTCCGAGCCCGGAATGGCCTGTGCCTGAGCGACGCTCACCGACAGTGATGCTGTTGTAATTAACGCAGCGATAACAAGTGCTTGTGAGGTGAAACTAGAAAGCATATTCTTCATGATTCGTCCTTAACCGGCGATCTGCATCGCCTCGACCGAGATGTCGATGTTCTGCATGCGCCCCGGTCGGCACTTCGGCCCCCCACGGCTCTTGCCCGACCTCGGCGCGCATCGATTGTTGACGTCTTGCACACTGGAACGGAATTCGGATTGCTTACCCGCTCGGTTCAGGAATTCGCTGAAGTAGCCCCTCGCCTTTTTGAGATCGCTGACCGAGCCCGACATGTAGTCCTGATAGAGCACGCCGAGGTTGAAGTAGGCTTCGGGGCGCTTGGAATCGAGTTGTTTGGCCCGCTCGTATTGCGTCTCGGCCTCGGCGAAACGCTCGAGGCCGCGCAGCGCCGTCCCGAGGCCGATCACCGCATCGTAGTTGTTCGGCTGCAGCTCGACCGCTCGGGCAAATGCCCTGCGCCCGTCCTCGTAGCCGCGGAACGAGATCGTGACCTCGCCGAAGTTCATCTGAGCTTCGAAGAGGTCTGGATCGAGAGTGATTGCTTTCTGAAAGAACCGAAGCGCCGAAATGACATCACCCTTGTACACCTTGATCAGGCCCCAGGTGTTGTAAATGGGCGCATAGCTCTCATCCAGCATCTGTGCCTGACGGCACACGACCTCAGCGAGGTCGAGCTCGGCCGCGTTGCCTTTCCTCCCGCGGTCGTAGTGCAGCAGCGCCATCTGGTTGAAGGCCGACAGGTAGTCGGACTCGATCGCCAAGGCGCGCCGCAGGTTCTTGAGCGCCTCATCGCTTTGGCCCTGTGACCGCTGAACAATCGCCAGGTTCGCGTACCCAGAGGTGCACTGCGGGTCGTCCTTGATCGATTGCTCGAACGCCGACTTCGCCGGGCCCGTGCGACCATTTGCGAGATCTCGAAGCCCGAGGGCCACCCTCGCCTTGCAGAACTTCGAATCGACTTTCAGCGCCGCCTCGTAGTGATCGTATGCGGCGGAATCACCGCAGCGCGACAGAGCCAGCCCGGCCATGTAGTTCGCCTCGGCAAATCCCCCGCCCTGCGCGTCGGCGGCGCGCTCGAAGGACTTCGAAGAAGCGCTGCATTTGGCTGAAGTCCAACCGGTCTTTTCGTTGGCATCGAAGTCGTCCAGGGCCGACTCCCATTTGCTGTGCGCCTTCTTGCTCACCGCACTGCCATCCGCCTTGGTGATTGCTTCGCCCCCTGCCGTTCGCGCGACGTCCGCGCTCGGCGTGGTGCTCGGCTTGGAGCTCGTGCTCTCGCCGCCGCAGCCCACGATTAGCGCAATCGCCATGAACGTCATCTTGTGGTTTTGCATCACGGCTCCTCCCTTTTGGCAACCGCATCCCTCGAATTCAGCCTTTGCTGATTGATCGCGCCAAGATCCACCGCGCCGGGGTCCCCGACGGTGGCCTTGACGTAATTGGGCTCGCCCCGGAGCTCGGCCGCAACCGGGTATTTCGTCGGGTTGAGCCCGTTGAGCTCTTGCTCACAGGAGCGTGACCACTTGTTGAACCAGCGGACCTGCGTCGCGGTCTTCAAGCAGAACTCGAACTTGTCGATCGCTTGGCGCTGCAAGGGCTCCGAGACGTCATCCAAGGCCCCGACATAGATGTCGAACAGCCCGGGGTCCTTCTCGATTTCTCTTGGAATCGGCGCGTCCCGGAACTCGTCGACGAAGCTGCGGTACATTTCGCCGGTGCGTGATGCAGCCGCGATCTGCCAGGGAGCCGACTTCATTTGAACGCCGTCGAGGTTGACGGTCATCTTCGCGACCTTCGCATAGTGGGCCTCGGCCGCACGAAGCACGCCCTGCTTGCGGGTTACCCACTTTTTGAATTCGCTGTCCGACCACTTCTTGACCTTTGCCAAGCTCTTGCCGCCACGATACTGCGGGAACGCGACTTTTTGGAACTCGGCGAACTTGAACTCCGACAAATAGAACTGCGACTCCGCGGCGCTATCGAGCGCCTCCCGGAGATACAGGACTTTGCTTTCGTTCGGGGTGTTCTTGAGAGCGCGGATTCGTTTCGGCGCGCCCAAGGTCCAGCCCTTCACCGCCGCTTGGAAGTGCTTTCGCGCCTCGGCCTTCCTGTTGAGCTCCCAAAATGCACGCCCAATGGCTGTGTTCGCCTCGATGACCTGATGCGGCATCCCGACTTTGCCGTACTTGGCGAGATACTCCTTGTAGTGCGCAATGGCCTGCGACCAGCGGCTCTGTCGCTCGTAGATCGAGCCAATCGAGAACATGACCTGCGAGGTCTGACGCGGAAGCTTGCGCCTGTAGTTGCGCGCAAACAGATCCGAGTCCTCCATTGCGGTCTTGTCGTCTCCGAGCCCGATGCGGAAGAACGTCGCCTGTTCGAGGCCCTCGATGGCGTTCGGGCAGGTCCCGAGCTTCTTTTCCTCGGCGCTGCACTTCGTGCCGTCCTCGCCGGGGAACTTCCTGGCGAACTGCTCGTAGTACTTTGCGGCTTGCTCGTAGTAAGCCAGCGCCTGGAAGTTCTGGCCGATCAGGTAGACGGCCTTCTTCGCCAGCGAGCTCTCCGGGTAGCGCTCGGTCAGCACGGTTCGCACCTGGATGGCGCGGCCGAGCAAGTGCGCAGCCTCGAAGTTGATCGCGGCGTTGTAGAGCATTTCGTCCATCTCGCCGCACTCTTCGTGGCGGCGGAAGATGCGGACGTATGTCGCAGCCGCCTTCTTGAATTGCTGCGTCTTTTGATAGATTTCCGCTTCCTTGCGGCGAACCTGACACTGCAGGTTGCCAAGCGTCCCACATAGGTCCGGGTGCTCTTCGCTCAGCTGCTCCGTGCCGCAGTACGACGCAGACATCGGATCGATGGATGCGCTCAGCTCCTGGACACAGGCGACCCGCGGCTCGGGAATCTGCGTCCCAAGCACGTTGAGGCAGTCGAGATACAGGTTTGCCGCGTACTCGGCGAGCTCGCTGTCCTTGTGGTTGAACGCGATGTCGCGAAAGAGCACTGCGGCCTCTTCGAATCGATTGGCCTCATAGTAAATTCGGGCCCGTCGATACTTGATCGTGGATAAATCCTCCGCCTTGTCGACGTAGCAAACGTATCGATTGAAGGCCTTCAGCATGCCCTCCTGAAGCGGGGTGAGCTTCTTTTTCGCGAACTCGTTGGTCGACTTGGCCTTGGCGTTCTTCATCGCCCGCTTGTCGCTCTTGCTAACGAATCGGGTCTCGGTCTCGCGTGGCACGTACTGCTGCTGGTAGAGGTTGTTGTAGCAGAGCACCGCAGCGTACGCGGCGTCGCTGGTGAACTCGCCCTGCGTGTCCAACTCGACGACATGATCGAACGCCGGCCCACATTGGCCCCACTCTTCCATCTTCCAGAGCAGCTCCGCGTAGAAGTACGAAATCTTGTACTTGGTGGGCCAGTCACGCTTGTCGATATTCGTGAACTCCATCTCCTCCATGTCGGGGAACTCTTTGAGCAGCGTCCGGTAGAGCACCGCGGCCTGCGACATGGTCTTCTTGTTCTTGGTGCCGGGAGATGTGTCGGTGCCAATCGCCTCGCGGTGCCACGACGTCCCGAGCCAGAGCATGGTCGTCGCCGTTTCCACCTTGCACTGCTCGACCTTGTCCGCGGGCTTTCCACCCTTCTTGAACGTTCGGTAGATGTCGACGAGGCGCTTGAGCTCGACAATCTGAGCATCTTTGGGCTTCGACGAAACCACGGCGTTGGTGACCTTGGTCTGCCAGTCGCAGAGCGAGTTGCTTCGCGGCGAATCGGCCATGAGCTTGTGATAGACCGTGATCGCCTGGGGCCACTGGCCGGTGTCATAGTAGAGGTTGCCGAGGTGCTCGAGCATTTCATGCGCCTGCGCATCGTTCTTCGCGTACCGCCGGAAGAACTCGAGCGCCTTCCCCGGCGAACCGTACCTGGAATACGGAAGCACCAAGTCCTTGCGGGCCTGGCGCGCTAGATTCTTGGAGTCATTCGAATACTTGCTCGTGCGGGCGAACTCGAGAATGTCCACGAAACCCTGCAACGATTGCCGGTAGCGCTCGCGATTGTATTCGACCCAGGCGACCTTGTAGAGCGCGTAGCCGTACACGGAGTTTTGCTTCGGCGGAAACTCGAGCACTTTGCGGTAGAACTTCGCAGCCGCCTCCATGTCGCTCTCGTTGAAGTAGTACTCCGCGAACGACAGATAAGCGTTCGGCACGAAGCGGCTCTTCGGATAGTCCTTGATCAGCCGTCGGTAGACCGAGCGCGCCTTCTCGAATTGGTCGAGCTCCTGGAGGGCAAAGGCCAGCGAGAATAGCACCTCGTCCATTCGCTTGAACTTGGGATGGTCGCGCACCAGCGTCGCGTAGGTTCGGATGCTGTCTTCGCGCACCGCGTTGAGCTCGGCCTCGGCCGCCTTTTGGCCCTCTCGCGCCTGCTTGCAACGCCCCTTGTCGCCGTCGCGAGTGCAGGCTTCGTAGATCGGGTCATCGAACGATCGCACCTTGGCGTTCTTGGCGATTTGCATTTCGAACTGCGTCTCGGCGAGACGCAACAGGACTTCGGGCCGTCGTGGGTCGTCTTCGCTGCTGTTCTTGACGAGCCGCTGGAGAATCGCGATCTCCCGTTCGAGCAGGTTCTCGGCCCGGGCGCGCGTCTGCTCTCGACCGAGGCGCGTGCTCATGTCGATCTGGAGCGACGGTCCTGTTGCCCCCTGCTTCGCCCGTCTCTTGGGCGCGGTCGCCTTGATGCGCGAGACCGGCGCGGTGCCGCCCTCTTTGGCAGCCGTCTTCTTGGCCCCGGCTGGACAGGCGGCGATTTCTCGCTCGGTGCTCTCCGGAATGCACATCGGGGCGGTGCTCATCAGAG
>CAMYJN010000243.1 GCA_947258625.1 uncultured Polyangiaceae bacterium
GGCGAGCTGGTCGAGAGCAACGTGGAATGCCTCGATGGTGCGTTCGATGTCTTCATCGCTGTGGACCGCGGAGATGAAAAACTTCTCCGCCGCTTTGAGCACGCCCTGCTGAAGCAGCAGATCCGAGAAGCGGATGTTTTTGTAGAAGTCCGAACCCTTGGCCGAGCGATGATCGTAGGGTGTGTCCTTGGTGAACCAGATCTCGAAGACGCTGGGCACGCCGGTGACGCAGGCTTCGATGCCCGCCTGCGCGATCGCGTCGCGAAGGCCCGCTCGCACCCTGGTCCCGACCTCGTCCAGGCGCTCGTAGATGCCCGGCTTTTCGAGCTCTTCGATGATCGCGCAGGCGACGCTGGCGCAGACCGGGTTCGAGGAGAACGTGCCGGTCTGCATCGAGTAAGGGAGCATTTGAAGCCGCCGCTTCGGGTTGGCGATCGCCATGAGGTCCTCGCGCCCGCAAAGCACGCCGAGCGGAAGCCCACCGCTGATCGCTTTTCCAAGCGCGCACAGGTCCGGCGTGACGCCGTACGTCGCCTGCGCCCCGCCGAGCCCCATCCGAAACCCCGTCACGACTTCGTCGAAGATCAGCGGGATGTCGTAGTTCGCGGTCACCTCGCGTACGCCTTGCAAAAAGCCGGGCCTCGGCTCGAAGGTTCGCTGGACCGGCTCGAGGATGACGCCGGCCAGCTCGTCACGGTGCGTGGCAATGATCGCGGCCGTAGCTTCGAGGTCGTTGAACGGTGCGATCAGCACTTCGTTGCTCACCGAGCGGGGGATGCCGTGGGTGTTCGGGATCGCTTGGGGAAATGCTGGCGCGCCCATCGTCCACTGATTGCTCATCATCGCGTAGTCGTTCATCCCGTGGTAGGCGCCTTCGAACTTCAAGATCTTGTCGCGCTTGCGGTAGACGCGCGCCAGACGCATTGCAAAGAAGGTCGCCTCGCTGCCGCTGCTGTGCAGGCTTAGCATTTCGGCGCAGGGCACATGCTGGAGGATCTTCTTGCCGAGCTCGACGGCGTGCTCGTTGATGATGAGGTGAGAGGTTCCAGCTTCGGGAACCGTTCGGAGCGCCTCGAGCACTGCGGGATGCGCGTGCCCCAAAACGTGGGGCCCCGAGCCGAGCAAATAGTCGATGTATCGGTTGCCGCTCACGTCCCAGATGTGGCTGCCCTGCGCCTTCCCGACCACGAAGTTGAGCTCCGGGTCGAAGGTCAGGCAGCGCGTCGACGTCGGAAACATCCGCTCGGCGTCGGCGATGAGCGCGCGCTCCTCGTCGCTTCGTTTGATCATGCAGCGCTCCTCTCTCGCTTTTCGAGGACCCGAGGAAACTGCTCCAGGTACGCCGCGTAGCGCTCGTGAATCTGCGCCGGCGATTGACCGAAATCGTCGCGGGTGTAGTTGTGCGTGCCGAACTGCCCGGGCTTGTGGGTCTCGCGCCAGGTGGTGAGCGCCTGTTTGGCGCGCTCGGAGAAGGGCTGATCAAAGCGGGCATACGCCTTGGCGACCTCGCCGATCGGGTCGGCCATGAAGTCGTCGAAGTAGATGTCGTGGAACTGATGCTCGCGACCCTTGCGAAGGCGCATGCCGTTCTCGACGGCCCGCGCCCAGGCTTCTTTCTGCTCGAGCGCGATGCGCGGCCGATCGACGTCCTTTTCGAAGAGCGACCGAAAGTGCGCGCAGAGGCTCACGTACGACGGCAAGACATCCGCGGGGTCGCGGTGGGTCCAGATGATGCAGGCATCCGGGTACGCCTCGAGGAGCGCGTCGAGGTTCCGCATGTGCACCGGGTACTTGAGGAGCCAGCGCTTGTCCGGTTCATACGACCCGATGAGCTGCATGATGCGCTTGTGACGCCGATACGTCTCGCGGTGAACGCTGTTCATGTACCAGTCCGAATAGGTCGGCACCGTCGACACGACCTCGAAGCGATCGTCGCTGAAATTCTGCCCGAGAATGCGACCCGATTCATCCGGACCGTCGGGCATCATGAAGTGAATGGACTCGAGCATGCTCTTGCCGGCCTGGTACATCATGTCGAGCTCGATGCGCGCGTGCTGAAAATCGGTCGCGGACTCCCAGTAGGCGTGAGGAGGGCGCGGCTGCGGATGAAGGGCGAGCCAGTACTGGAGGCACTGCATGTCCGGGTTGGCGCCCATCAAGTAATGCAGCGCGGTGCTTCCGGTGCGCACCATCCCGGTGATGATGATCGGCCGCTCGATCGCGACCTTGCCGGAGTCGGCACGCATTTCAAACCAGCGCTCGGTGTGCAAGCGGGCGGCGAGCAAGCCGACGGTCTGGTACACGGCGGTCATCTTCCCGGCCGTGTGAAGGCGCGCTTCGTAGTCATAGGAATAGAGCAGGCGCCGAAGCCCTTCGAGGTAGCTCGGGTCTCCGAACTCGTCGTAGCCGTCGACCCCGCGAATGGCGATCTCGTGAAACTCCTGCTCGCGCGAGGCGAACGACGCGCGGCTCAAGGGATTGAAGTTGCCGAGTCCGCTCATCGCAGGGTTCGCTCCGGCCACAAGAACCGCACCGCTGGACTGAGCGCCGCGCGCGCCGTGCTGAGCGCCGCTTCCTTCACGCCGCCCGGCAAGAGCCCGAGTTGGAGCTCGATGGCATCATCTGAAGCGCGAATTCCCGTGACGCCGAGGTAGCTCGTCGCCGCCGCGAGGGCCGCTTTCCGAATCTCATCGTGCTCGATTGCGGGGGCCTTCAGCAAGTCGATGACCACGTCCTGGCCCTCGGCCGCGACGACCATGTCGGGGAGCGAGACCATGTTGCCGATCAGGGTCGCCGGATGCTTCGTGTCGATCATTCCGTTGCGAATCGCATCCGCGAGAGGACCCGGCGCCTCGTCGGTCGTTGAGAGCGTGACCTCGCTCAGCCGGACGCGCACCGTCCGTTGTTCGCCCGCGACCCGGACGCCCTCCGCGTCGATGCGCGCCGCGAAGTGGATCGGTGCGCCGAGCGCCTGTGCCTCGCCTTGGAGACGCAAGCCCGGGCTCACCGCTTCGATCTTCAGCGAGACCTTCTCGAACATCGGGCCGAGGCGGCTGCGGATCGTGCTCAGGGGAATCGAGATTCGACCCGCGAGCGCGCGTGTCGCGAACCTCAGCGCCTGCCGAGCGTCGAATGGGGGAGGGGTGGGCATCGGGCAGCCGCTACAATGACACGGAATTATGAGCGGCTCACCCGCTAAAGGCGGTCACTGGGAAACCGAAACCCCGGGAACCGTCTCCTGACGCCCTAGTTGAGCGTGCAGGTCGGGTTGACGCAGTAGCTGCTGCCGTCTTCGTTTTCGTCGAAGCAGGCGTAGCCGCCGGGGCACTGCACGTTGCTTTCGCACGTCAGCTGGCAGGTGTTCGTCTGGGTGTCACAGACGAGCTCGAGGTTGTCGCGGTCGTAGCGTTCCTTGAGGATGCGCGTCTCGCAGCAGTTCGCCGGGTCGGCCTCGCACTCCGCGGTGGTGACTGCTTCGCCTTCGAGGCAGTTGTCAAGGTTCGGATCGCACAGCGCGTCGCTGGTGCAGGGCCAGCCGACGTCGACATCCTGTGGCGGTGCGGTCTGCAAGCATTCGAAGCGAACGCGCGTGCCGGTGAGCGGCTCGGCATCCTCGGTAAAGCTCACGCGCTGCTGTTCGGGGTTGAACGAGCAGGCCCCGGCCGTCTCTGGTGTGAAGTCATCGTAGAACCAGCCGAGGCCACTTGGGACACCGGCTGTCGGGTCGCTCGGCAGCTGTGCGATTCGGCACACGTTGCGGACATCGGGGCTGCCTTGCGGTCCCACATCCTCGGTGCCAATCAGCTCGCGCCCTCGTCCGTCGTCGCACTCGCCGTCCGCCGGCTGCACCTCGCGCACCTCACAGCCCACGAGGTTCTGCGCGTTGCGGTTGAGTGGTCGTGGCAGACAAAGCTGGCGAAGCGCGGCCGCGATGCGGTCGACGATCGCGTTGAGCGCAGGCGCGTAGTCATCGGCGCAAATCGACTCAACGACCGTACCCACGCCCGCGTTGCTGCTGGCGAGGCCCAGGACCGTCTCGACGATTCGAACGCCCGGTGCCGCCGCGCCCGATCCGTCGCCGGCGATGCATGCTGGCGTGAGGGCCTGGTCCTGTTTGCCGGTATCTGCAGGATCGGGCACTTCCTCCATGCCCGGATGGTCAAGAATCGCGGCGTATCGATCCGAGTCGGTGTTGAAGTTCTCAGGGTCGAGCGCGCTGTCTTCGGGGATGCCGGTGATCGCTGCAAATACGACCTGGCTCGGGTCGGACTTGAGATTGGCGATCTCGTCGACGTAGCGTTGAATCTGCTGGAGGGCTTGTTTGTGCTCCCAGCATCGCAGGTTGAACTGCACGAGCGAATTCGTAGGCGGGTCTGCGAAGGGACCTTGATACGGATTGCCCGGACGCGCAGCGACGTCGAACACGCGTGGGTCGGTCGTCGAGCAGTCATCCTCGTCGGTGATCAGGATGATGGCCAACAAGGCGTCTTCGCGGCTGAAGCCGCCGTTCGCGGTGTTGCGATCGGATGCGAGAATGGCCTCGAGCTGTTGTTCGAAGCCGCAGCTGTCGTCCTGTCCGGTCACGCCGGTCACGCAGGTGACGTCGTCGATGAAGTCAGCCTGGGTGAATGGGTCCTCTGGGAAGTTGAGATAGAGCGTGCCCTCGGGCGGCGTCTGCGCGGTACATTCCTGGGGGGTGCCCACCCGGCCCATGACCTGCATGAATCCTGCCTTGCCACTCGCGCTGCATGCCGTGGTGGGATTGAAGTTGCCCGACGGCTCGATGCCTGTCGGCGGTTCGGTCGAGTAGCCGAGGTCCGGTGTGATCACGCCGACGTGAAGGTTTTGCACTGGGGGGAAGTCGCCAACCGGCATCGACACGCCATCGGTATCGACACCACCGGTGAGTAACAGGTTCACCAGACGCGGGACCTGTTGGGCAAGCTTGGCCTGCTCTTGGTCCATCGACGGCGAATCGTCGAT
>CAMYJN010000244.1 GCA_947258625.1 uncultured Polyangiaceae bacterium
GAGGCCCCTGATTTCTTTTCGATTTCGGACCTGTCCGACGAATTCGGGGTCACCCATCGAGCCATTCGCTTCTACGAAGCCAAGGGCCTTCTTTCGCCCAAGCGACTCAACGGCGCCCGAATCTATTCGCGCCGCGATCGCGCCCGTCTTCGGATCATCGTCCGCGCCAAGTCGCTCGGCTACACCCTCGAGGACACCAAGGACTACCTCGATCTCTACGGGCAGCAGGGGGAAGGGCGGATCAAGCAGCTGGAGATCACTGCGGCCCGGAGCGCGGAAATGATCGCCGAGCTAGAAGCCAAGAAGCAGCAGATCGACGAGCAGATCGAAGAGCTGAGGCTCATCAACGAGGTCTGCCGGCGGAAGATCGCGAAGAAGAAGGCTCGCTAAGCCTTAGAACCAATCGGCTTCCGCTTTGATGTACGAGTCTTCGTTACTTCGGCAGAGACTGGCGAGCAGCGAGATGCGCGGTATCTCGGTGCGGATCCAGTACTGCGCCGCTGCGTCGGTCCCACGTTTGCGGGCCTCGGAGATCAACGCGGTACGCGCCGCGGCGGCCATGTTGAGCCACTGCCAGCCGATGACCAGGGTTGCGAACATGTCGAGGTAGTCCCAGCTGTGGCCGAGCATGCCATCCGCGTCTCCGGTCATGCCCCGCTGACCGAGCTCCATGGTGATGGCGCCGACTCGAGTGACCGCCTCCTCGAGGGCTCCGCAAAGCTCCGGGTCACAGCCCGCTTCCCGCGCTCGAGCAACGGTGTGGCCGATCTCTTCCGCGAGCGCCCGCAGCGGCGCGCCGCCCTTGGACATCACCTGTCGGCCGAGCAGATCCATGCTTTGAATCCCGTTGGTTCCTTCGTGAATCGTGTTGAGCTTCTGATCGCGCATGTAGGCTTCGGGAAGGTATTCGCTCGTGTAGCCGTAGCCGCCGTGAATTTGAACGGAGAGCACGTTGGACTCGAAGCCCCGCTCGGCCGGAAAGGTCTTAGCGACGGGAGTGAGCAGATTGAGCAGCAGATCGGCGCGCTCGCGGTCCTCTGCGGTTGCACCATGCGCAGCGAGGTCCGCGTAGCGAGAGACGGTGCCCAGCAAGGCCAGGCTTCCCTCGACGATTGCTTTTTGACGCAAGAGCATTCGACGAACGTCGGCGTGCTCGACGATTGGCACCTGTTCTCCGTCGCGCCGGCCCGGTGTGCGCCCCTGCCTGCGATCGAGCGCGTAGAGTCGCGCCTCATGATACGCAGCCGAAGCCGTGGCGAAGCCGTTGACTCCGATCATGATGCGAGCCTCGTTCATCATCTGAAACATGCAGCGAAGGCCCTGATTGGGCTCTCCGACGAGCCAACCCCTGCAGTCGCCTTCATCGCCGAACTCCAACGCAAGGCTCGGGATTCCACGCCAACCGATCTTGTGAATCATGCCGGCCACCGTCACGTCGTTCGGGACCAAGCGACCGTCTTCTTCGCGAAGTCTCGGGATGGCGAACAGGGAAATGCCCTTCGTCCCCTCGGGCGCGCCTTTGATTCGGGCCAGGGTGAGGTTGACGACGTTGACGGTGATGGCGTGATCCGCGCCAGAGATGAAGATCTTGCTTCCCTTGATGAGGTAGTGACCGTCGTCGGTCGGAGTCGCGGTCGTGCTGATGTCGCCGAGGCTGCTACCGGCCTGCGGTTCGGTGAGGGCCATCGTCCCGGTCCACTCGCCTTCGTACATGCGCGCCAAGAAGCGCTCTTTGACCTCGTCCGAACCAAACGCTTCGATCAAATGCCCCGCCCCCAGCGTGAGGCCAATGTAGCCGTACGCGCTCAGGTTGGCGGCCATGAGGTATGCGCTTGCCATCGTGTGGATCAGCATCGGCATCTGCTGACCGCCGACCGATTCGGGGCGTGTCGCGGTGAGCACTCCGAGGTCGATCATCTGTTTGTAGAGCGCGGGCAGGGCGGGGTGGGTGTGGATTCGCCCGTCGCGAAACACCGGGGGCTCTTCATCCATGGGCTTGTACGTCGGGAGGAGGTCCTGGCGCGAGAACCGCCGGACGCTGTCGATATAGAGATCGAAGGTCTGCTTGGAGTGTTGCCGATAGCCCCCGAGCTTGCAGAGCGACTCGGCGTCGAGAACGGAGTAGAGGAGGAAATCGACGAGATCATCGTCGACGAGTGGATTGCTTTGTGTTGCCATGCGCTTCGGCTGCCTCGATTGGGCGAAACCTAGCACCCGAAGCGCATACTTCCCGCGTGAATTGTCCCGGCGCATGCGGTATCAACCCGAACTATGGATTTCACGCATTCGGAGCGGGCCCAAAACGTGATGACGCAGGCGGAGCGTTTCGTCCGCGAGCGCGTCCTACCGAACGAGCAGACCTATGTCGACCAGCTCGTCGGCAGCGACGATTGGCGAGACTGGAAGATCCCCCCGATCGTCGAGGAGCTGAAGGCTGAAGCCAAAGAGCTAGGGCTTTGGAATCTCTTTTTGCCCGACGAAAAATATGGGGCAGGGCTCGACAACCGTGACTACGCGCCAGTCGCCGAGATCACGGGGCGCAGCTTTCTGGCGCCTGAGGTGTTCAACTGCAGTGCGCCCGACACCGGCAATGCGGAGGTCCTGGTCAAGTACGGTTCTGACGAGCAGAAGAAACAGTGGCTCGAGCCGCTCCTCGCCGGGAAAATCCGTTCCGCCTTTGCGATGACAGAACCGGCGGTCGCATCGAGCGATGCGACCAACATGCAGGCCACTTGCGAGGTCGTCGGTGACGAAGTCGTGCTCAACGGACAGAAGTGGTGGACCAGTGGCGCTGGCGACCCGCGCTGTGGCTTCTACATCTTCATGGGCGTCACCGATCCGAACGCCAGCCGGCATGAACGTCATTCGATGGTGCTCGTGCCGGCCGATGCCAAGGGCGTGAAGGTCCTGCGCATGTTGCCGGTCTTTGGCCATCCAGATGAGCCGCACGGGCATGCCGAGGTGCTCTTCGACGATGTGCGTCTTCCGGTGAGCGCCATCATCGCAGGGCCGGGCCGTGGCTTCGAGATCGCCCAAGGCCGACTCGGTCCGGGACGGATTCATCACTGCATGCGCGCGATTGGCGCCGCGGAGCGTGCCCTCGAGCGTCTTTGTCAGCGCGCGGTGCATCGGGTTGCCTTTGGCAAGCCGCTCTCGAACCTGGGCGGCAACCGCGACATCATCGCGAACTCTCGGATGGCGATCGACCAAGCGCGCCTCTTGACGATGAAGGCCGCCTGGGCGCTGGACACGATGGGTACCTTCGGCGCCTTGGTCGACATCTCCGCAATCAAAGTCATCGCGCCCAATGTTCTGCAATCGGTGGTCGATTCGGCGATTCAAATCCATGGCGGTGAGGGCATGTCCGACCTCGAGCTCACACGTCTGCTGGCGATGGCGCGTGCCCTCCGAATTGCCGACGGCCCGGATGAAGTGCACCGCGGTATGGTCGCGCGGCTCGAGCTCAAGAAGTACGCCTAGGCTCAGCGAAAGAGCATGCCCAGGTACGGCGTGACCCACTGCTCCCGCTGGAAGAAAAAGCTACCAGGCCCGGTCAGCGAGTACTTTGCACCGAGGTCGATGTAGCTTCCGCTCGCTACCCGGATGGCAAGCCCCACAAGCGAAAACAACCTCGTGACCATCATGGCTCCTTGGCGGCCGCGTTCCTGCATGAGCGTCCGCGAGTCCCGTGACATGTTACCGTGCCTCTCTCAAGACTCGATCCGGAAAAGCTGGAAGAACACCAATGGCTGAGTCACGACATCCCGATTGGGAGCCGATCACCGCGTACGTTGCGGACATGTCGTACTTCAGCGGCAAGATGGAAGCCTACCTTCGTTACAAGGAGATTCCCTACGAGCGACGGGTCGTCGACATGAAGGTCATGCGAGACGAAATTCTTCCGGCAACCGGGCTGATGAAGGTGCCGGTGCTCCGCCTGGCCAATGGGCAGTGGCTCAAAGACACGACGCCGATGATCGACTGGCTCGAGTCGGCCTATCCCGAGTCGCCGGTCATCCCCCGAGACCCGGTATTGCGCTTCATGTCCAAGCTGGTCGAGGACTATGCCGATGAATGGTGCTGGCGGTCGGCGCTCTACTGGCGCTGGCAGCCGCTCGAGTCACGAAAGCTTCTCATGCGCCGCATTGGGCACGAGGTGCTGGCGGACTTCCCGGCACCCAAGTGGCTCGCCGGCTGGTACTACGGGCGCCGGCAGATTGCGACCTACTTGCGCGGTGACGGAGTGAGCGCCGAAACGGAGCCACAGGTGAAGGGCCAGTACCTCGACCTGCTCGACGCCATGAGCGAGCTACTCGAGGAGCAGCCCTTTCTGCTCGGGAGCCATCCGACACTCGTCGACATCGGTTTGTTCGGGCCGATGTTTCGGCACTACGCGCAGGACCCTACACCGAGCCGCGTGATGGAAGAGCGAGCCCCCACGGTCTATGCCTGGGTCGGGCGAGTATGGAACGCGCGGGCGCATCGCCTGGGAAGAGAGCCGATCCTGAGCGATTTTTCACAGCCAGGGTGGGAATACTTTCTGCGCGAGATCGTGCAGAGCTACTGGCCTTTCCTCTTGCGGAACGCGCGAGCTTGGGCCGAGGGGGAAGCACGGGTCGACCACGAGGCGCACGGCGTCACGTATCGCAATCTCAAGGTCGTGCACTACCGCGTCTATTGCCTCGAAATGCTCCAAAACGAATATGCGCGTCTCAGCGAGCATCATCGAGACGCCGTCGATGAGTTGCTGCGGCCCTACGGCTCGATCGAGCTTATCGCCGGGCTGGACTCGCGGCTTATCGAGGAGCATCGGTTGCCGCTTCGGCCCAATCGCGTCCAACCTTCGAGGCTCGCGCGAATGAAGCTGGCGCTCATGGGCACTCCGTGGGACATGCCGGTCAAACCGACGAAAAGAGACAAAGCATGACGGACAAGGATTCCTTCACTCCGCAGTGGTTCGAGGGGGCGCTT
>CAMYJN010000245.1 GCA_947258625.1 uncultured Polyangiaceae bacterium
GACCGGTGCGACCCGGGTCGACCTGCTGGTGACCTCGGACGAGAACGAGTACGTCCTCGAGGTCAATACGCTGCCCGGGATGACCCCCACGTCCTTGCTGCCCAAAATCGCCGCAGGGGCAGGCTACGACTTTGGTGACCTCTGCGAGGCCATTCTCGAGCGGGCCGCCCTCCACGCCGGTGACGGGCTTCCAAGCGTCTCCGAGGCCGAGCGCGCTGCGTTCACCGGCAGCCGGGTACCGATCGCGCCCGCCGAGTAGCGCCAAATACTCTTGCGAAGGTCATTCTTGACAATTCCGATGTGGGAACCCATAGATCCTGCAGGGTGAAGCTCTCCAACAAAGGCCGATACGGCGTCCGCGCCATCTTCGACATCGCCTTTCACAGCGGTGGCAAGGCGACGCAGATCAAAGACATTTCGCGGCGGCAGGCCATCCCGCCCCGCTTCCTCGAACAGATCTTTCAGGACCTCAAGCGCGCGGGGCTCGTGACGTCCAAGCGTGGGCCTCGCGGTGGCTATGCCCTCGCGATGGACCCGGACGATATCCGGCTCGGCGACATCGTGCGCGCGCTCGAAGGGCCCATTCTCTTGGCAGGCAACGATGGGAGTAGCGATGCCGACGAAACCAGCCGCGTCGTGACCGAAACCGTCTTTTCCGAGCTTTCCGACAACATCGAGGCGTGCTTTGACGCGGTCACGATCCAAGATCTCTGTGATCGAGGTGATGCACACGGAGTTCGCCGCGCGCCGCCTCGGCGCTACGTGTATTCGATCTGATGTCCGCAGCCGTTGTCGAAAGTGTCCTCGATCTCATCGGCGAAACGCCCGTCGTCCGCTTGCGCAATCTCTCGCCCGACGGCGGTGCGACGATTTGGGGCAAGTGCGAGCACCTCAATCCAGGTGGCTCGGTCAAAGATCGCATCTGCCTTGCGATGATCGAAGCGGCCGAAGCAGAAGGCCGGCTGAAGCCAGGCGACACGATTGTGGAGCCTACCAGTGGAAACACGGGCATCGGCTTGGCGCTGGTCTGTGCGCGCAAAGGGTACAAGCTCGTCCTCACGATGCCTGCGAGCATGTCGCTCGAACGGCGCGCCCTGCTCGAAGCATACGGTGTTGAAATCGTGCTCACCGAGCCCGACCGCGTGATGGAAGGCGCGATGGAGGCGGCCCGCCGTATCGTCGAAGAGCGCGGTGCGTTCATGCCCGAGCAGTTTTCGAATCCGGCGAACCCCGCGGTGCATGCAACAACGACCGCGCGCGAGCTCTTGCGCTCGTTCGAGGGGGAGCCGATCGACGCCTTCGTTGCAGCGGTCGGCACCGGCGGAACCGTGAGCGGCGTCGGCGAAGCACTCAAAGCACGCAACCCCGACGCGCAGGTGATCGCGGTCGAGCCTGCCGCTAGCCCGGTGCTCATCGGTGGGCCTCCGGGACCGACCAAGATTCAGGGCCTCAACGCAGGCTTCATTCCGAAGAACTATCACGCCGAAGTCGTCGACAAAGTGATCGGCGTCAGCGACCAGGATGCCTGGGACATGAAGCTCGCCCTCGCCAAGCAAGAGGGGTTGCTCCTCGGCATCAGCGCTGGCGCCAACGTCTGGGCGTCGATCGAGGTCGCCAAGCGGCTCGGGCCGGGCAAGACCGTGGTGACCATTCTCTGCGACACGGGCGAACGCTACTTCAGCTTGGGGGAGTACTTCAAGTGAAGGCAACGCATCGTGTTCTGGTCGTCGGGGCCGGCGGGCTCGGCTCTCCCGTTCTTCGATCGCTCGCGCAGAACGGCGCTGCCGAGATCACCGTCATCGACGATGACCGAGTCGACGAGAGCAACCTGCACCGGCAGACCCTCTACACCCGCGACGATGTCGGGCGATCGAAAATCGGACGCGCGGTGGCCTCGCTTCGCGCGCGTTCGCCCGGGGTTTCGGTTCAGTCGGTCGAAGGCCGCTTCGTCCCCGACACGGCGATGGATCTCTTGAAGGGCAAGAGCCTGGTGGTCGAAGGCGCGGACAACCTCGCGACGAAGTTCTTGGTCGCCGACGCGGCCCGTCTCAGCGAAGTGCCGGCCGTTCAAGCCGGGGCCGTTCGCTGGGCCGGTTGGGCGTTTTGCGCCCTTCCCGACTCCGCCTGCCTTCGCTGCCTCTTCGAGGACATCCCGCGCGAACGAATCGAGACCTGCGCCGAAGCGGGTGTGGTCGGCCCGGTCGTCGGGGTGCTCGGCGGGCTCGAAGCGGCTTTCGCAATTCGCTTGCTCCAAGGGGAACGCCCAGGGGGTGAGCTTTGGCACTATGACGCGCTCAAAGGTTCTCTTCGAAAGACGTTCGTACGGCGTCGAAGCGACTGCCCTTTGTGTGCAGGAGAGATTCAAGACCTGCGGATGGAGCGGTACACGGCGGCTTGCGCTGCCTGACGCCTGCGCCCATTTGTTGGGACTCAGAAAGGAACGAACATGGCTGTTACGGTACGCATTCCAACCCCGCTCCGAACCTTGACCGGCGGAGCAGACGAAGTCCTCATGGAGGGCGGCACGGTGTCCGAGGTGATCGAACGCCTAGAGGCCAGTCACCCGGGCATGAAGGATCGCCTCTGTGACGACAAGGGGGTACGCCGATTCGTGAACATCTATGCGAACGACGAGGACATTCGCTTTCTCGACAACCTCGAGACGGCGCTCAAAGACGGCGACACCTTGAGCATCGTTCCGGCCATCGCCGGCGGGGCACTCTTTTGAGCTTAGACGCCACGGCACAGCGTCGGTACGCACGTCAGCTTCTTGTCGGCGAGATCGGCGAGGCAGGGCAGCAGCGCCTGCTCGACGCCCGATTTCGTCACGGAGCAGGCGGCGCTGCGGACGCGTATGCGGTGGCGGCCGACTATCTCGAACGGGCGGGCTGCGCATCGGACCCGAGCGGCGCGGTGCTGCGCGTGCCGAGCACGTCTGCGCTCATGCGGTTCGCGGGCTCCCCGGCACTTGCCGAGCCCGCCGCCGCGATCCTGGGCGCGTTCTCGGCGGTCGAGCACCTCAAGGAGGTGTTGGGCATTGGAGCGGCGCGTGAGCTCCCGACCGAGCTGAGACTGAGCGACGAGGCCTGATGCGTTTTCGCAAGATGGAGTCGATCGTCGAGGCGGTGGGCAACACCCCCATGGTCCGACTGCGCGCGCTTGAAATGGACGCGCCGGGTACGAAGCTCTACGCCAAGCTCGAATACGCGAACCCGGGCGGCTCCGTGAAGGACCGCCCTGCCCGCCAGATGATGCTCGACGCCATCGAAGACGGCCGGCTTCGCAGCGACAGAATCTTGATCGATGCGACCAGCGGCAACACTGGGGTCGCGTACAGCCTGCTGGGCGCCGCGATGGGATTCCGCATGCAGCTCGTGATGCCCTCCAACGTCTCGCAGGCACGCAAGGACATCATCTCGGCGTACGGCACCGAGATCATCTACAGCGACCCGATGGAGGGCTCTGACGGTGCGATCCGAATGGTGCGCAACTTGGTGTCCGAGGATCCGGACCGCTATTTCTACGCCGACCAGTACTCGAACCCCTCCAACCCGCGGGCGCACTACCTCGGCACCGGACAAGAGATCATCGAGCAAGTCGGTGATGAGATCACGCACTTCGTCGCCGGTCTCGGGACCAGCGGGACCTGCATGGGAACGACGCGGCGACTTCACGAGCACAGTCGCAAGGTCCAGTGCATCGCGGTCGAGCCTGCCGAAGCGCTGCACGGCCTCGAAGGACTCAAGCACATGGCCAGCTCGCTCGTGCCCGAGATTTACGACCCGACGGTTCCCGATGAAATTCTTCCCATTGGCACCGATGCGGGTTGGGACATGTCGGACCGATTGGCGGCCGAAGAAGGCCTGCACGTCGGGCACTCGACCGGCGCGAACGTCGCGGCTGCGCTCGAGGTGGCCAAGCGCGCCGATGCGAGCTGCGTCGTCGCGATCGCCTGCGACCGGGGTGACCGGTACTTCGCGCCGATGAAATGGGAGAAGCACTATGAGTGGTGAGTCGTTTCCGTGGATCTCCGGAGACCTCGAGATCGACAAGTCGGTGATGGACGAGATCGAGCGACACGCGCTCGAATGCTATCCGAGCGAGAGTTGCGGATTCGTCTTTGGACCGGCCGAGCAGCCTGCTTTTTTGGACGCGCTTCAGCGCGAAGAGAACGAAGCGGACAAGTACCACAAGCTCGACCCGGTCACGTTTCCGCGCACCTCGAAGATGTATTTCAAGATCAACGAGCTGCGTGCGGCGCGGACCTTCGAGCAGGGTGAAACGGACGGCAGGCCGGTCAAAGTCATCTACCACTCGCACTGTGATGCAGGAGCGTACTTTTCCGACGAAGACGCGGCGACCTTCGCGAACAACGGCGAGCTGATGTGGCCCTGTGCCTACATCGTTGTGAGCGTTATGAGCGGCGAGCTCGCCGAACGGCGCCTCTGGGTCCACGTGCCTGGGACCAACGGCTTCCGGGAATCGACGCTGACCGTTCGAGAGCGGTGAGCGCGAGCCCGCAGGGCGAAGCCCGGCGCCAAAGGCGCCGCCAAGCGCGAGCAACACGAAGCGCGCGGCAGGGAGGATTACGGGCGGGGGTGGGCGGGCGGTGTAACTAACCTGCGGCGTAACCAAACTCGACGCCGCTACCGAACACCACCTCAGTCCGTATGCCGCTGACGCTCGCGGAGGCGAGCCTTCTTGCCCCGCAGGTCGCGCAGGTAGTAGAGGCGCGAGCGGCGGACGTGACCGCGCGCAGCGACCTCGACCTTCTCGATGCGCGGCGAGTGAAGCGGGAAAATACGCTCGACGCCAACGCCGCCCGAGACCTTGCGGACCGAGAACGTCGCGCCTGCGCCACCGCGGCTCTTGCGAATCACAACGCCCTTGAAGACCTGGATACGCTCCTTTTCGCCCTCCCGAATACGGAAATGGACGTTGATCGTGTCACCCAC
>CAMYJN010000246.1 GCA_947258625.1 uncultured Polyangiaceae bacterium
TTGAGCCGGCCAGTCCGTCGATCGAGGCGACCGCCGCGCCTACGTTGGTGGCTTTCGAATCGTCGATGTACTCCACGCCTGCAACCGAATCGACATACTGCATGCGGTGGGCCAGCCCTTTGAAACCACGGAGAACCGCTGCGATGTCTGAGTCGTGCGCGCCCAAGAGCCGGGCGGCGAGCGCAGCGGCACAGGCATTCGCCACGTTGTGCGAGCCCCGAATCCCCAAGTCCTCGACCGGTACGCGGAGCGGGCTCTCTGTGTCGGTGAGGACTCCATCGACGACGCGAACCTCGCCGTGTCGACCGCCGAACAGGACGACGGTTCCGCCGTCTTCGATGAGCTCTCGAAGATCGGGGGAATCGGCTGGCAGCACCGCGAAGTCTTCTGCGGTCTGCCGCTCGAAAACCCGTGCTTTGGCGGCGGCATAGGCCTCGAACGACGCGTAGCGATCGAGGTGATCGGCCGTGACGTTGAGCAATAGCGCGACGTGCGCCCTCATTTGGGAAACCCGCTCCAACTGAAAGCTCGAGAGCTCGACGATGACCAGGCCGCCCTCGTCTCCTGCGTCGGTGCCAGCAGCCTCGATCATCGGGCGGCCTAGGTTGCCCCCGACGAAGGTGGGCCGGCCGAGACGTCCGCACATCTCGCCGATCAAGGTGGTTACGGTGCTCTTGCCGTTGGTCCCGGTCACCGCGACGATCGGCGCATCGATGAAACGCGACGCAAGCTCTATTTCACTGATGACGGGCACGCCTCTGCGCTCCGCTTGGTCGAGCTGAGGAAGAGGCGGCACGCCGGGCGACACGACAATCAGGTCCAGGTGTTCGAACGCGCTCTCGGGGTGACCGCCGAGCACCAACTCCGCGCCCAGTGCCCCGGCCTCGATGGCGGCTGCTCCCAGCGCGCTCGCGTCGCGCTGATCGTTGACTCGGACACGGGCGCCACGCGCGCGCAAGAATCGCACGACCGCCAGCCCGCTCTCGCCGAGTCCGACCACCATCGTGTTTTTCTGCGCAAGCTCCAAGTTCACCTCAGTTTCAACGTGGCGAGACTAAACACGGCCAACACGATCGCGATGATCCAGAATCGAACGATCACCCTGGGCTCGGGCCAGCCCTTCTTTTCGAAATGGTGGTGTATTGGCGCCATCAGAAAGATGCGCCGTCCGGTCATGCGGAAATAGCCCACCTGCAAGATCACGCTCACGGCCTCGACGACGAAGATGCCTCCTAGAATCACCGAGAGGAGCTCGTTCTTCGTCAAGACCGCTAACGCGCCGAGGCCTCCGCCGAGCGCCAGTGAGCCCACATCACCCATGAACACCTGGGCGGGATAGGTGTTGTACCAAAGGAAGCCGAACCCCACGCCGACGACCGACGCGGCAAAGATGCTGAGCTCGCCCGCGCTTTCGATGTGCGGAATGTCCAAGTACCCGGCAACCACGTTGCCAAACAGGGTCAGGCCCGCGAGGTAGGCGAGAATCGCGTACGTCCCCGCCGAGATCATGACCGGGCCGATCGCAAGACCATCGAGTCCGTCGGTCAGATTGACCGCGTTCGAAGTTCCGACGATGACGAAAGAAGAGAAGATGACATAGAGCCAAGGCGGCAGCTCGATCGGGTACTTCGAAAATGCGAAGAACGGCGCGGCGAGGCGGTGGCGAATTTCGAGCCAGTCACTCGGGAGCCCAGCTTCGCCGTAGTAGAGCCAGCCACAGACCACAATCGCTGTCGAAAACTGGAGGAGAAGCTTGTACCTGCCCGAGAGCCCGCCGGTCGAACGCGTCCGAATTTTCGAGGTGTCGTCGATGTAGCCGACGAGGCCGTAGGCCACTGTGATCAGCGTCACGACCCAAACCATGGCATTGGAAGGGTCTGCCCAGAGCACGGTGGAGAGCACCAGCGCCAACAACATCAAGGCGCCGCCCATCGTGGGTGTTCCGGCCTTGGAAAGATGCGTCTCCGGACCGTCAGTGCGAACGACCTGCCCGATTTGCTTGCTCTGCAAACGGCGAATGAACCAGGGGTAGAGCCCGAACGTCAGCAAGAGGGACGTGATCGTCGCCATCAAGAAACGAAACGGCACGTAGCGGAGGACGTTGAGAAACGAGAGCGACTCGTACTCGTGCAGCGGGTAGAGCAAGTAGTAGATCATCCCTGCCCCTCATTGAGGAGAGGGGTGATCACCCGTTCCATCTGCATTGTCCGGGAGCCCTTCACGAGGATGACTGCGTTGAGCGGGAGTCGGTCGGAAAGCTCGCCACATTGGGCAGCGTCCTCGAACCACAGCGTGTCGGTTCCTCGCGTGTTCGCGGTCGCTACCGCCTCATGCATGTCCTCGCCGCAGCCGACGAAGAGAAACGCGTCGGCATCCGAAACGAGCTCGCCGACCTTGCGGTGGGCCTCCTCGCTATGCGCGCCGAGCTCTTTCATGTCGCCCAGGATTGCGACGAACGGCGCGTCTCGCTTCTCGGCGATGACGTGGGCCGTCTTTATTGCAACTTCCATGGACGTTGGATTCGCGTTGTAGGAGTCATCGATGACGAGCCGGTCGCCGTTGCCCGTCCGAGGCTGGAGGCGACCGGACGAAGGGTTGACCTCGGCAAACCCGAGGCCTGCTTCCTCGAGCGGCAGGTCCAAGCCGAGCACGATCGCGAGGACGCCGGCCGCGTTGAGGACCGCGCCCTCCCCCAGCAAGGGCATCGAGATCTCGAGGTCTCTGCCGCGAACCTGAAAACGAGCCCGCGTGCCCTCGGCATCGACGTCCCAGTCGATCACGCGCACGTCGTTGCCAGCGGACCGGCCGTAGAACAGCTTTCGCTTTGCGGCAACGACCGATGCCCGCTTCTTGAGTGGGGGGTCGTCTCCATAGACGACCGCCACACCGTCGGGCGCCAGGGCATGGAGCAGGGAGACCTTTTCATCGGCCACGGCTTCGACTGAGCCGAGGCCTTCGGTGTGTGACATGGTCGCCCGAGTCACAATGCCCAGGTCCGGCGCCGCGATCTCGGCCAGGCGCGCGACCTCTCCCGGCTGACTGGTGCCCATTTCGATGACCGCGGTGTCGACTGTCTCGTCGAGCTGGAAGAGAGTCATCGGAACACCGATTCGATTGTTGAGATTCCCGCTGGTCTTGAGCACTCGGCAACCGGCCGATTGAAGCGCCGCAGCGCAGAGCTCCTTCGTGGTGGTCTTGCCGACCGAACCCGTAATGCCGATGACCTTTCCGATCCAACTTGCGCGGTGGGCCTTTGCCAAATCCCCAAGCGCGCGGAGCGTGTCCTCCACCTCAACCGCACTCACGTGGGCTGGAAGCGAGGTTCCCCGCTCCACCAAGACCGCGGCGGCGCCAGCGTCCATCGCTTGCGCCGCGAATCGATGCGCATCCAATTGCTCTCCGCGAAGTGCGACGAAGAGATTGCCCGGTTCGACGGCGCGCGAGTCCGTCACGATACCCGAAGCGCTCTTCCACTCCGGACCACTTGCGTCGCCACCCGTCACGGCGAGCACCTGGTCTCGACGCAGCTGAACGTGGTTCGCAGGGATTGGCGTCGCCATCATGCGCCTCCCGCCAGGCTGGCAATCACCGCACGGGCCTCTTCGCGATCGTCGAAGTGGTGACGCTCTGTGCCGACGACCTGATAGTTCTCGTGACCCTTGCCCGCCAAAAGGACGGTATCTCCTACGCGGGCGGATCGAATCGCAGTTGCGATCGCTTCGTCTCGCTCGACCACCACGCAAACACCTCGGGTCGCGGCCGCGAGCTCGGCCGCTTCGATGCGAATCCCACCGGCCTGCTCTGCGCCTCGGACGACCTCATCGAGGATCCGGTCGGGGTCTTCGGTTCGCGGATTGTCGCTCGTCAGCACGCAGAGGTCGGCGCCCTCCACACCGACACGGCCCATCTCCGGCCGCTTCCCCTTGTCCCGATCACCACCTGCGCCAAACACCAGGATCAACCGGTTCGGGGTCACCGCACGCATCGTTTGCAGAACCCTCCGGAGGGCGTCTGGCGTGTGCGCGTAGTCCACGAGCACGGCGACGTCTTGCGGGTGGGCAATGCGTTCGAGTCGTCCGGGACTGCCAGCAGCGACTTGCCATGCTTCCGACACGGCGTTCAAGTCGAGTCCTAGCGCGTACGCGCAACCGAGCGCGACCAGAAGATTCTCGAGGTTGTGCTCTCCGAGCATCGGGCTGAAGATCTGGATCGCCCCTGCCGGCGTCTCGACACTGGCACGAATCCCGGCTCGGGTCGCCGACCAGTCGGTCGCCAAGATCTCGGCTCGACTTCCCGACATCCGCGAGCAGCGAATGACGGGAACCGTGATTCGATCGGCAAGGGCCGATCCAAAGGCGTCGTCGACGTGAATGACGGCGCGTTCGGGCTCGAGCTCGGTGAAGAGCCGCGCTTTTGCTTCGCCATACAGCTCCATGCTCTGGTGGAAGTCCAGGTGGTCGCGGGAGAGGTTGGTGAACGCGGCGACCTCGAAGTCGAGCGCATCGACGCGATGCATCGCCAGGCCGTGGCTCGACACTTCCAGAACCAGGTGCGTCGCCCCGGCGTCGAGCGCTAGCCGGGCAAATCGGGAGATGTCGTCGCCTTCTGGCGTCGTGTGAAGCGAAGGACGTTGCGCGCCAGCGGAAAGCCAACCCGTCGTGCCGACGAGCGCGGGCTTGGCTGACGCGCCTTCGAGCGCGCACTGCAACAGGTAGGCCGTCGTCGTCTTGCCGTTCGTGCCGGTAATCCCCACGGTGTGAAGGGCGCTCGTCGGCTCGCCGTATACTAGCTCCGCCGCACGCCCGAGCCCGGCGCGGGCGTCGGTCACGATGAGTTGAGGAATTGCGGCCTCGACTTGCCGTTCGGCCATGACTGCGGCCGCACCACGTGCAACGGCATCGACAACGAAGCTCAGCCCGTCATGGGTATCACCTGGAACCGCTACGAAGAGATCC
>CAMYJN010000247.1 GCA_947258625.1 uncultured Polyangiaceae bacterium
AGCAGTGGAACGGCGACGACCTCCCCTGGCACATCGACGTCGACCCGGAGAATCCCGAAAAGCCGATCATTCCGCGCCACTTCATGGACTACGACGCTTTGCGCGCGAGGGGAATCAAGCTGACCGACCTCGAAGAGCGGCGGCTCAACTCGAGCATCGCCTCCTGGATGCTCAGTCAGTTCTTGCACGGCGAGCAAGGAGCCCTGTTCGCCGCGGCGCAGGTGACCGAAGCGGTGCAGTTCTTCGATGGCAAGCTCTACGGGGCGACGCAGGTCGTCGACGAAGGCCGACACGTCGAGGTGTTCCATCGCTATCTCGACTCCAAGATGAACAAGCTCTACCAGATCAACGACAACCTGTTCGTGATCATCGACGCCCTCATCCAGGACTCCCGATGGGACGTGAAGTTCTTGGGCATGCAGATCATGGTCGAGGGCCTGGCTCTCGGTGCGTTTGGGACGATGTATCAGATGACCGGGGAGCCCATGCTCAAGCAGCTCCTGAAGATGGTCATTCAGGACGAGGCGAGGCACGTGCACTATGGGGTGATCGCGTTGCGTGACCACTTCCGGCAAGCGCTGAGCGACCGGGAGCGGCGGGAACGAGAGGACTGGGCGTTCGAAGTGGCGCTCCTGATGCGCAATCGCTTCCTCTCCTTTGAAGTGTACGAGGAGTGGTTCGAGCACAAGCTGACACGCAAAGAGTGGGCGCAGTTCGTCACCGACTCGCCCGGCTTCGCGATCTTCCGCCAAGTGATGTTCAAGCGTCTGGTGCCGAACCTGCGCGAGATCGGGCTCCTCAGCGACCGAATCAAGCCGCACTACGAGCGCGCGGGGCTCATGCAGTATGCCGAGGGCGCCTCGGCAACGCAGCTGAGCGGCGACCAGATGATCGCCGAGCTCGACGCAGCCTGATCGAGGCGATCAGGATTTGGCGACGACGATGAGTAAGGCATCGGCGTCGACCTGATCACCAGCCACCACCGAGACCTGGGCCACGGTGCCGTCCTGCGGCGCAGTGACGGTGTGCTCCATCTTCATCGCTTCCATGATCAAGAGCACCTGACCTGCCTTTACCGAATCGCCCTCGGCGACGCGAAGCTCGACGACTTTTCCGGGCATGGGCGCAATGCAGCCGCCGGCCGGAATTTCCTTCGACTTGTCGGGGAACCTGGGCTTGCGCTGAAGGCCAATGCTGAAATGCGAGCTATGGACGAAGGTCCGGTCGCCGTCGAAGCTGACCCGTGCGCGCCAGCGATGCGAGCCCTCCTCGATGGTGAGCATCGGGGCCTCCCAGGAAGCGACTCGGACACTGCGCTCTTCTTCGCCGACCCAGACGTTGAACTGATTGTCGCCCAGATGCCGGTAGCTCACCCGCAGGTCCCGGTCGCCGACCAGGTATTCGACCCACTGCGGAGTGTGGTAGTTGTTTCGCCAACCCGAAGGGATTCCGGGCAAAAGAACCCGATGGCCGTCGCGTGCCTGCTGTTCGGCGAGCGCTGCTGCGATTGCCGCGCGCTGTTCAGCGGGTTCCGGAACGGCGTCGCCGAGCTCGTCTTGAAGGTGACGGTCGATGAAGTGCGTGTCGACCTCGCCCGCGATGAACGCCGGATGATCGAGCACGCGGAGCAGGAAGTCCCGATTGGTGGTCACGCCCTGCACGCTCAGCGAGCGTAACGCGCGGCGCATCCGCTGAAGGGCAAGAGGGCGGCTCTCTGCCGAGGTGATGATTTTCGCGAGCATCGGATCGTAGTGGATGCCGACCTCGCTGCCGGCCTCGACCCCGCTGTCGACTCGCAAGCCCTCTGCCGCAGGCAGGTCCCAATCGACCACCCGTCCGCTCTGAGGAAGGAAGCCGGCAGCCGGGTCTTCCGCGTAGAGACGCACCTCGATGGCGGCGCCCTCGAACCGGACCGCCTCTTGTGCGGTGCGAAGCACTTCGCCTTGGGCAACCAGGATCTGCTCTTCGACCAGATCGAGCCCCGTTACACATTCGGTGACCGGATGCTCTACCTGAAGGCGCGTGTTCACTTCGAGAAAATAGAAGCTCCGGTCGGGCGCCAGGATGAACTCGACCGTGCCGGCATTCGTGTACCCGATCGCCTTGCCACAGCGGACAGCCGCTTCTCCCATCCGGTTTCGAAGCGCCGGATCGAGCGCCGTGGACGGGGTCTCCTCGATGATCTTTTGGTGCCTGCGCTGGATCGAGCACTCTCGCTCGTTGAGATGAATCAGGTTGCCGTGGCTATCGCCGAGGATCTGGATCTCGACGTGCCGCGGATCTTCGATGTACTTCTCGACCAAGAGCGTCGCGTCTCCAAAAGAGCTTTGACCCTCTCTGGCCGCCGAAGCGATTGCATCGGGCAACTCGCTCGCCTGACGAACGCGCTTCATCCCCTTGCCACCGCCACCCGCGCTTGCCTTGAGCAAAGCCGGAAAGCCAATTTTGATCGCTTCTTCCGCCAGAACCTTCGGGTCTTGATTAGCGCCGTCGTAGCCGGGGATAACCGGAACGCCGGCCTTTTCGACCAGGGCCTTGGCCTCGCGCTTTGATCCCATCGAGCGAATGGCGTCAGGGGTCGGCCCGATGAAGATGAAACCCGCCTGGCCGCAAGCCTCCGCAAAGGCAGCGTTCTCGGAGAGAAAGCCGTACCCGGGGTGAATGGCGTCGCTATTCGTGAACGCCGCAGCTTCGAGAATCCTTTCGATGCGAAGGTAGCTTTCTGAACTCGGGGCAGGACCGAGGCGAAACGCTTCGTCGGCCTCGTCTACGAAGGGCATGTCCGCGTCCGCGTCGGAATAGACCGCCACCGTTGCGATGCCCATCTTGCGGCAAGTGCGCATGATCCGACGCGCGATTTCGCCACGGTTGGCGACGAGGATCTTCTGAATCGTCGTGGTCACCGCTCCTTCTGTTCTTAGTGGCGAAAGACGCCCCATGAAGTGGTCCCTTCGACGGGAGCGTTGTACGCGGACGACAGGCAAATCGCGATCACGGTGCGCGTGTCTTTCGGGTCGATGATGCCGTCATCCCAGACGCGAGCGGTGGCGTAGAGGGCGGTCGACTGATCCTCGATCTGCTTTTCGGTCATCATCTTGGCGACCTCGAGCATCTTCTCGTCGACCTCGATACCCTTTTTTGCGGCAGCACCGCGCTGAATGATGTCGAGCACCCCGGCGAGCTGCTTGCCGCCCATGACCGCGATCTTGTGGTTGGGCCAGGTGAAGAGGAAGCGCGGACGGTAGGAGCGGCCCATCATCGCGTAGTTGCCGGCGCCATAGCTGGAGCCAGTCATGATGGTGATCGCGGGGACCGTGCTGTTGGACACCGCGTTGATCATCTTGGCGCCGTGCTTGATGATCCCATTCTGCTCGTACTGCTTCCCAACCATGAATCCGGTGGTGTTCTGCAGAAACACGAGCGGGATGTCGCTTTGATTGCAGAGCTGGATGAACTGCGCTCCCTTGTTGGCGCTGTCGCTGAAGATGGTTCCGTTGTTGGCGACGATGCCGACGGGGAAGCCGTGAATGTGAGCCCAGCCGCAAAGCATGGTTTTGCCATAAAGTGGCTTGAATTCGCTGAACCGGGAGCCGTCGACGATTCGCGCAATGACCTCACGCTGATCGAAGGGAACCCGGACATCGGAAGAAGCGATGCCTAGCAATTCCTCGGCGTCGTAAATCGGCGCCTCGACCGGGCGAAGCCGAAACTGGCCGCGCTTCTGCCACTGAAAGTGCGCCACGATTTCGCGCCCGAGACGAATCGCATCGACTTCATCCTCGGCGAGGTAATCGGACACGCCGCTGATCACGGAGTGCATTTCCGCCCCGCCGAGCTCTTCGTGATCGGTCTCTTCGCCGGTTGCCATCTTCACCAGAGGTGGCCCAGCGAGGTAGACCTGCGCTTGCTCTTTGACCATCACGACGTAGTCGCTCATGCCAGGCATGTACGCCCCGCCGGCGGTCGAGCTTCCAAAGACCAAACAAATGGTTGGAATCTTGTTTTCCGATCGCTGAGTGAGATGGCGAAACCCGGCGCCACCAGGAACGAAGATCTGATCCTGTTTGGGCAAATCTGCACCGGCGGACTCGATGCACGCGATGCCCGGCAAGCGGTTCTGCTCGCAGATCTCGGCAAGCCTCCCGGTCTTCAGCATGCTGATGGGCGTAATCGCTCCGCCCTTCACGGTCGCCTCGCTTGCCGTGATGCAGCACTCGACGCCGCTCACCAGGCCTACGCCACCGACGACGGAAGAGCCGCTCACCTCCCCTTTCATGCCGTGACCGGCCAGTGCGGCGATCTCTAGGAAGTAGCTGTCACGGTCGAGGAGCATCTCGATGCGCTGGCGCGGAAGGATTCGCCCGCGCGCGATGTGGCGCTTCACGTACTTCTCGCCGCCACCCCCGTTGGCCACGGCAAGCGCCTCCCCGACGGCGGCGAGCGCTGAGAGATTCCCCTCGCGATTGGCCTGGTACGTCTCCGACTTCGTGTCGGTCTTCGAACGCAGGACTGGGTAACGCTGCTCGGACATCCCCGCGAATCCTAGAGGCTGCTTACAACAAGGGGCAACCGGAAAATGAATGAAGGTTCAATCAGCTACTCCATAGGTGTGAGGTATCCAACAGTGATGGCACGTTCACAGTATTTATATATTTTTTTGATCATATGGTTGCTACTTTTCCAATTGGGTGGTACCACACGCTTAGAGAGGCGAGAGAGATAGCAATGTCAGCACAAACTTCTAGCGATAACGTAACCATGGACGAAGTCATCGATGCCGTGAAAGCGCGGGGTTGGATCACCTACGACGAAGCGTCAGCGGTCATCGCGGGAATGGGAGCTACACAGGGGAACGTTCGGAAGTTGCTGCGGCGACTCGAGGCGGCCGGTGTCGAGGTGACGGTCAAGCAAGGCAAGAACCGACGAGCCGATCGACGTCG
>CAMYJN010000248.1 GCA_947258625.1 uncultured Polyangiaceae bacterium
ACTTCCCGAGGCGCTTGGAATCGATCCGGGCGACCTGGTGGTGAAGGTCCGTCGCAAACAAGATCAAGGCGACCAGTACGCACGCATCTCTCAGCAAGAAAGCGACATGGTCGTGAGCGAAGGTGACCTCCGCTTCGTGGTCAACGTCGAAGACCGAATCGATACCGGCCTCTTCTTGGATCACCGCACCGTTCGTGCCTACGCGCAGGAGCACTGCACCGGTAAGCGCATGCTCAATCTCTTCGCATACACCTGCTCGGTCAGTGTCGCGGCAGCCGTCGGCGGAGCCAAACGGACGAGCAGCGTCGACCTGTCCAACACCTATCTGGACTGGGGCAAGAGGAACTTCGAAGCCAACGGCATAGACCCTGCAAAGCATCGCTTCATCCGAGACGACGCCACCCGCTGGATCGCCAGGGACCGGAACAGCTACGACTGGATGTTCATCAACCCGCCCACATTCTCACGCTCCAAAATGAGCAAGGGCGCCTTCAACATTCACAAAGATCACAAAAGGCTGCTCGATGACGCCATGAGCTCGCTCGACAAGAAGGGAGAGCTGCTCTTCACAACCCACGCCCGCGCCTTCGAGCTGGACGAGTCGATAAAGAAGCGCTTCCAAGTAAGAGATGCCACCAAACAGTTCGTCCCCGAAGACTTCACTCGCTATCCCTTCCAAGCCTTCCTCCTCCGTCGATAGGGGACACTCTCCAGGGCTCCAACCCTTGGGAATCACTTCATTCCCCCCGCAAAGATCGCAACGGCGTCTGCGAGGCGACGCTGCGATCTTTGTCGGGGGAGCGCTGTCATTTCGCATGTTTAAGGGGGTAGAGAGTGTCCCCTATTCGAGCTTGAAGACGCGGATGGCGTTGTCGCGGAGGAACTTCGGCCAGATCTGATCTTTGAACGGCACGTTCTGCATCTCCGTGAAAATACGCTCGAGGGAAAGTCCCATCGGGAAGTAGCCGGCGTACATGATCTTGTCGGCGCCGCGCGTGTTCGCGTAGTCGATGATCGCCTTCGGGTAGTGCTTTGGGGCGAAGGCGCTCGTGCTGTAGTAGAGGTTCGGGTACTTGAGCATCAGCTTGACCGCGAGATCAACCCAGGGCTCTCCCCCGTGCCGCATCACGAACTTGAGCTCCGGAAAGAACCAGCACACCTCGTCGATATGCTCGACCTTTTGGGGCGCCATGGGGATGCGCGGGCCGGGGACGCCAACGCAAAGGCAAATCGGGATGTCCAGGTCGACGCAGGTTGCGTAAATCGGGTAGTACTTTTTGTCGTTCAGCGGGACCTGCGGACAGAGGCCCGAGGGAAATCCCGTCACCGCCCGGAGGCCATGGTCCTTATGCAGCTGCCGGATCTTCCGGACTTCGTCCATGCCGTTGTTCGGATTCGCACCGTAAGAGGGGAAAAAGCGATCGGGGTGCTTTTGGCACGCTTCGAGGTTCGTCGAGTTCGGGCCGGAAATCCCCAGCATTGCCCGCTCGACACCCCATTTGTCCATTTCGCCAATCGCGTACTGGACATAGTCCTTCTGATCGCCGATTTCCGGGATGTCCTTGAACATGTACTGTGCAGGCATCTTGAAGGCCTTCCGGCTCTCCTCGTCGAGCAGCAGAGGCTTGATGAACTCGTACCAGGCCGTCGGGTCCCCGTCGGGGATGTTCATCATCAGGTCGATGGCTCTGAGACCAGTCGGTATCGGCATGAAATGGCGTCCTTTCGGGGTCCCCTGCGGAGCCCTATGATGAGGAGAGGTCCGCTGGACATCTGCCCGCCCATAGGCTAGAACACGTTCTAGTTTATGGACTGTGGCGGACCATCTGTAAAGCGTTGAATGTAGACACCATCAAACGCCCGCGGCACGAGCCGATGGCCCCTGGAGAAAGCATCATGGACGGAGATCATAGCCCTATCCCGACGCGCGACGAGCTGATTCAGCGTGCCCGAGATCTGGCGCCGAAGCTGCGGGAACGCTCCAAGAAAGCCTGCGAGTTGCGGCGGCTTCCCGATGAGACGATCGAGGATTTCCATCGGCTCGGGTTCTTCAAGGTCGTCCAACCCAAACGCTATGGCGGCTACGAAATGGACCCGTCGATCATCTTCGACCTGCAGCTCGAGCTCGGGCGCGGCTGTGCCTCAAGCGCCTGGGTCTACGGTGTGCTCAACGTACATTCTTGGCAGCTCTCGCTGTTCTCAGAAGAAGCCCAAGACGAGGTTTGGCGCAAGAACCCAAGAACGCTGATCTCTTCGTCATACATGCCGGTCGCCGAGACGGAGTGGGTCGACGGAGGTGTGAAGCTCAGTGGTCGCTGGTCGTTTTCTAGTGGCTGTGATTTTTGCGAGTGGGCATTCCTCGGCGGCTTCGTCCCGACCGAAGAAGGCAAGCCCCCCGACATGCGAACCTTCCTCGTGCCGCGTTCCGACTACGAGATTATCGACAACTGGCACGTGTCAGGCTTGCGAGGTTCCGGCAGCAAAGATGTGGTCGTCGATGGTGCTTTCGTTCCCGATCATCGCATGCACAAATTCTCAGACGGATTCAGGCAGAAAAGCCCGGGCAACGAAATCAATCCATCCCCGGTTTACAAATACCCATTTGGCCAAATTCACGTGCGTTCTGTCTCGACGCCTGCCGTTGGAGCCGCCTTTGGCGCGCTGGATGCCTACATCGATTTCATGAAGACAAAAATCTCTCAGGCAACCGGCGGTAAAGCGAAGGACTCGTTCACCAACAGCCTGGTGGCCGCCGAAGCCACTGCAGCTCTCGACCGTGAGGTCCTGACCTTGCGACGCAACTTCCAAGAGATGTTCGGATACCTCGAAAAAGGGGAAAAGATCCCGCTCGATCGACGCGTTCACTTCCGAAACGACTCTGCCCGCGCCGTCCGGGTGTCGACCGAGGTGGTCGAACAGCTGTTCGTTGCCTGCGGTGCACGCGCAGCGTTCGAAGACCACGCCGTCAACCGTCACTTCCAAGATATCCATGCGATTCGTTTGCACCATGCAAACGGGCCCGACGGGCCGGCTGCCAACATGGGTGGCGTGCTCTTCGGCCAGAGCAACTCGGATTTCTTCATCTAGTAGGCATGGATGATGCGGCGAGACGACAAAAAATCAAACAGCTCGGAGACGAGCTGTTTGATGCCTTGCGAGCGCGCCGAACACTGACTCCACTCACCGAACGCTGGCCGGACATACGAATCGAAGACGCGTACCACGTGTCCCTGCGGATGGTGAATCGCCGTATCGAGGACGACGGTGAAAAAGTCATCGGCAAAAAGATCGGTGTCACAAGCAGGGCCGTCCAAGAGATGCTCGGCGTGTTTCAGCCAGACTTCGGCTACCTCACGGACAAGATGCTGTATCCCAACCGCGGGCCAATGCCGATCAGCGAGCAGTTGATTCAGCCGCGCGCAGAAGGGGAAATCGCCTTCAAGCTCAAGAAGGACCTCGTGGGGCCCGGCGTCACCAACGACGATGTCCTGGACGCGACCGACTATGTGATGGCGTGTTTCGAGGTCGTGGACAGCCGTGTCCATGATTGGAAGGTCAAAATCCAGGACACCGTGGCCGACAATGCAAGCTGTGGCCTGTTCGTGCTGGGGGACGAGCACGCCGATCCGAAGGACCTCGATTTTCCGAATCTGAAGATGCGGGTCTACAAGAACGGCGAGCTGCTGAGTGAGGGGTTGGGCTCCGCGGCTCTCGACTCGCCCCTCAACTGCGTCAGTTGGCTCGCCAACACCCTCTCGGAATTCGGCATTAGCTTGAACGCAGGCGATGTGGTGCTCTCCGGCTCGCTGGTGCCCCTCGAACCCGTGGTCGCGGGGGACGAGATGCGCCTCGAGGTCGAAGGGGTCGGGACCGCTTCGGTGCGGTTCACTTAGAGGAGTGCGCAGAGATGACGACGAAAGTTAAGGCAGCGATCATCGGATCCGGAAACATCGGAACGGACCTGCTCTACAAGGCGCTTCGAAGCGAAATCATCGAGCCGATCTGGATGGTTGGCATCGATCCTCAATCCGAAGGCCTGCGCCGAGCAAAAGAGCTCGGCCTCAAGACGACTGCCGAGGGGGTCAAAGGCATGGAGCCGCACCTTGCCGAGGACAAAGTCCAGATCGCCTGGGACGCAACGAGCGCCTACGTGCACGAGTCGAACAACGCCCTCGTGAAGAAGCACGGCGTCAGGATGGTCGACCTCACGCCTGCGGCCATCGGTCCTTTCTGTGTACCGCCCGTCAATCTTCGCGAGATGGTTGGGCGCTCCGAGCAAAACGTGAACATGGTGACCTGTGGCGGTCAGGCGACGATTCCCATGGTTGCCGCGGTGAGCCGCGTTCAGCCTGTCGAGTACGGGGAGATCATTGCAACCGTCTCGTCGAAGTCGGCCGGGCCGGGGACGCGCAAGAACATCGACGAGTTTACCCGCACGACGGCTAGGGGCGTGGAAGTCGTTGGTGGCGCAAAGCGCGGCAAGGCGATTATCATCATCAATCCCGCGGAGCCGCCGCTCATCATGCGCGACACAATCCACTGCCTCACCGAAGACACTCCGAAACAAAAAGAGATCATCGAATCGGCTCGCCAGATGATCGCCGAGGTCCAGAAGTACGTTCCCGGCTACACGCTCAAGAACGGCCCGGTGTTCGACGGCAACCGCGTCTCGTTCTTCATGGAAGTCGAAGGGCTCGGTGACTTCCTGCCCAAGTATGCCGGCAATCTCGACATCATGACGGCCGCGGGCCTGCGGACCGCCGAGCTCATCGCCGAAGAAATTCAGCGCGCGGAGGCAGCATGAATCTCCAGGGTAAGAAGGTCACGCTCCACGACATGAGCCTGCGCGACGGGATGCATCCCCAGCGCCACCAGCTCACGCCGGAACAGATGATCCAGGTGGCGACTGCCCTCGACGCCGCGGGCGTACCGCTCATCG
>CAMYJN010000249.1 GCA_947258625.1 uncultured Polyangiaceae bacterium
CGATCTCTACGAGGGGATGTCACATGTATTTCAGGCCTTCATGCCCGACACACCGGAGTCAAAAATGGCACTGGGGAAAGTTGATGCGTTTCTTAAGCAACATCTGGGTGAGTAATGAGTCTGAAATGGCGGCGCAAGAACGACACCGAGTGATTTCTCGATGAACCGCTCAAGCCTCGGTTCCGCCCCCTAGCGGAGCGTTTCGACTCCGGTCTGGGTCGCGCCTTGTATGGCACCCTGGTCCTGCTGGTCGAGGTTCTTCTTCTCTGACTGCTCGAAGGTCTTGATCTTCTCGTCGGACTCCTTGATGCGCTTTTCGGCCTCGTCGCGTTGCTTGCGTGCTTCGAGAGCCTCTTCCTTGAGAGCTTTGAGCTCGGCGTTCTCCTCTTGCTCGATGGACTGCCGCAGAGCTTCGCCTCACATTTTCGGCGGCTACGGCAATACGCCACGGTTGGAAGCGCAGCTCGGGCTCGAGCCCTGGTTGATCGTCGCGTTCGTGCAGCCGCTAGCGCGCTTCTGCGCGAATCTCGGGAAGACCGGCTGGTTGATGAAGAACGCCTCCGGTCTATGGTGCGGCATGCGTCGCGCAGATCGGGTCATGGTGGTGTTCGTGCTCTTGCTGCTCACCTCGTCGGCTGCACGCGCGGCCGACCAAGGGGCAGCCGGGTGGATCGGGGTCAAGCTTCGCGTCCCGTTTGCCGAGCGATACTCGTTCCAACTGATGACCGAGCCGCGATTATTCCAAAATCCCGACCAGCTTCGGGCCCTTCTCATTCGACCTTGGTTTGACGTCACGCTTCCGCACGGATTGGGGGTCGCGCTCGGCTACGACGGGCTGCTGTTTTCCAACCCGATCATCAAACAGGAGCACAGGCTATGGCAGCAAATGTCCCACGGTCATGGTTGGGAACACGTGCGGACCCTTTTGCGTTTTCGCCTCGAGCAGCGTTTCTTCAGCCAAGCTGAGCGCGCGTCTGTGCGAGGGCGGTTCTTACTTGGTGTCACAGTGCCGCTGGGGCTCGGCGTCGACTTCCTCGTGAACAACGAGTTTTTTGTGAACTTCAACGATCTCCCGGTGGTCGGCGCGCAGGGTTACACCGAGAACCGGCTCTATGGTGGGTTCGGCCGGCGCTTTGCACCGTGGGTAGCCGTCGCAATCGGCTATCAAATGCAGTGGCAGGATCTGGATTTCGCGAATCTCATCAATCACACGGTCATGGTTTCCGCGGCGTTCGAGACCCCCGCAAGGAAGCGTCGCTTTCGTCGTCGACCGGTGCGCTATCGATGAACCGAGCGAGTTGCCCTCGAGTGCCCCCGTTAGCTTGAAGTCGTCACCAAGGTGACCAACTCGCGGTCGGCCGGATCGTCCCACGTGGCCTGTTTCGAAGGGTTGAGCTCAACCTGACCCGTCGATCGCGTCCGAACCCCGAGCGCTGTCTCTCCACGCGCCGCGGCCGACGCCTCCAGCTCGTCGAACGAGGCCGTTGCGGAGTCCGTGTATTCCGTGAGGGAACGGAAGGTGACGTCGGCTCCCCCAAACGTGATCAGCTCGTCGAACACCACCTGGAGCTCCGGCCACAGAGCCACCTGCGTCATGAGATGGCTGAGGACGAGCGGGCTGATGATCAGCTCGCCGCGCGAGCGGGCGACCAGCGTCGCGTTGTCGGGGTCGAGGAGCTCCATGATGACGTTCGCCTCTAGATCGTGCTCGCGAAAAAGCTCGTCGACGATGAGCGATCCCATGAGCGTCCGGGCATCGGATTCCTCCGCTGATTCGGTCCAGTCACTCCCCATGAACACAATGGTGTCGGCACCCTCGGGACCGAGAGCCCGCATCTGATCCGAATCGGTGAAGTTGACCTCGACGTGTGCGATCGTCACCGCGGGGGCCGCGCTCGAAGCGCGTGCGAGCAGCGCTTCGCGTTGAGAAATCGGGACCTTGGACGCAATGCGGACCTCGTAGCGTTCGTCAGCATACGTTCCGAACTCGGTGATGAGAGCCGGTACGCGATGGTTCCAGCCGAGGATCAGAATCCGTCTTGCTGCGGTTGCTCCGGAGCCGTTGCCTGCTCCGCCCGCCCCTCGCGCAAAGACGGACCGAAAGGGGGATTCCGACGGTTTCGATTCGTCGTAGCTCGGTGCCAAGATGACCAAACTGTCGCCTTCGGCCACGCGTGTGCCGGGTGAAGGGTTGAGAATGGGCTGAAGACCGCCTTTCGAACGTCGAACCAACCCCATCAGGACGGCGTCCGGAAATCGTGCATGGAGCTCATCGACCTGCATGCCGACGAAGCCGTCTCCTTCGCGGATGTAGATCTCGGTGCCCTTTTGGTGGGTGAGGATCTCGTCGATGACGCGGGATAGCCCGGGATGGCGGACGTTCTGGGCAAGCAGCCGACTCACGAAGCTGTCGCTCGAAATGATCTCGGCATCGGCTTGGTAGGCACGTCGCGCGAGCCTGACGTTCTTCGCTTCGAAGACCTCGGCCACGACGCGCGGTGGTTGCTCCTCGTCGACCACGAGAGCCTCGAGCGAAAGCAACGTCTTGATCGTCTGGGTATCGCTCTGAATGCTACCTCGAACGAAGTCCGCGCCCGGGATGAGGATCACGGCTGCATGCGCGGCATCCACACGTCCGAGGTGCTCTGGACGTAAGGGCGAACCAGAGCGGACAGTGACGAGCCGCTCGTCCCAGGCCGGCCCCACCGCATCCCGCAGGTTCTGAACGAACGCTGCGCTGACCTTCTCGGCAAGCAAGACGATATGGACGCTGCGATCGCCTCGCCGCTCGATAAATCGTCGAGCAGGACCTTGCGACAGCAGGAGCTCGCGGACGATGGAATCGGTGCGGCTCGTCCATCCGAGGACCAGGATGTGACCGTCACGCACGACCGGCGTGAGGCCCGCCTCCAGCTTCTCCATCCACGCGTTGAGCGCCTGGGTCATGATGGCGACCAACGCGCCCAAGAAGACCACGTATCCGAGCACGGTCAGAACCGTGGATACCGTACGGTTGAACGCGCCGACGTCGTCTCCGAGATAGCCCGGATCACTCAGGCGTAAGAACGACCACCAGACGGCCTCTGGCACGTCAGCAAACCCCTGTCCTAAGACGATCACCAGGAGCCCGCCGAGCAAGGAGATCAAGAGAATCAGCAACGCCGCCACCGCGACGCGGTGCCAGAAACCTCGGACGAGCCAACGCTCGATCGCGAACTTCGCTCGATCGAAAGGGCGAAACGGCATGACACCTAGGCTACCGCGAAACGCGGACGTATGACGAGAGGATCGTGATCTTCGTGTACGCGCGTCATCCCGACACGTCGCTGACACCGTGCTCCGTCAACCATTGGCTCAGCGGGGCCGGAAGCTCCGCAGGGCGGGCCCCCTTCTCGACCACGTTGATGCCGAGGACGCTCATTCCCGGTGTCCTCCCCGAAATCGCGACTCCGACCCGGAAACGGAGGAGGCGATCCACGATAGGAGCAAGCAACTCGTCGAGCTCGACCTGCCCAATCAGCGCATCGACGTCGACCTGCTCGAGCACGGCGTTGATGAGTCTGGCCCTGCGTTTTTCCTCACTCGGTTCGGTCATGATCCACCACCGCGTCCCTGCGCCTGCGCGTCATCCACCGAAATAGCAGTGCACACCGCAGAACCTGCAGGGAAGAATGCGGCGTCTCGCTGGACAGTGCCCCTAACATGCTTCAGAGCCTTCTTGAACACTAACATCACGTTTACGGTTGTACGCATGGTAACGAAAGGAAAGCAAGCTGTGAGCACGCATTCTATGTTCAAACTAACGGTGTCAGCATTGTTG
Source organism: uncultured Polyangiaceae bacterium (assembly GCA_947258625.1). Taxonomy (GTDB): domain Bacteria; phylum Myxococcota_A; class Polyangia; order Polyangiales; family Houyiibacteriaceae; genus SG8-38. Next base: position 3,821 of record CAMYJN010000249.1, read on the forward strand.
ATCACAGCGATTTCAGGTTGTCCATCGGCGCCAGGGCGCAGTGGGATCGCGAACGCCACAGCCGCGGCAACGCTTGACGACGCCCAGATGGAGAACCTCGTCCGGCGGTCCTACCAGTATGTCGCGATGTACAACACGAACAACAACTTCGCGATGCAGGAGGCGAACCCGTTCAGCACCAATGGATGGAACAAGTTGTTCGTTCCCACGGGCCTGATGGACCACACGGTCACGGCGATTCCGAGGCCCAACAACGACACGCTCTACCTGATGGCGATGCTGGACATGCGTGATGACGCGATCGTGATCCAGTTCCCCGCCTTCGACTCGAAGTACGTTTCACTGGAGACCTCGGCGTATGACCACTACATCGACATCCCCCTGTCGACGACCAAGGGTGACTTCGAGAAACCCACCACCATGCTGTTTTACACGGACCGGACCAGGGGATACGACGGAGAACGGGTCGATGGGATCGACAAGACCCTGAAGATGACCGGGGATTTCGCCGTTGCGTTCCTGCGCGTCGCTCCTCACGCGAGCGAGCCCGCTCGGATGCAGCGCAACCTCGAAGCGATGAAGAAGCAGAAGCTCATGACGCTGTCCGAATTCCGAGGCGGACCCGTGAAGCGCTCGAGCCCCGTGGAGTTTCCGGCGTTCGGGAACGACCAGATGGTGTTCAGGAACAACTTCCTGGAGGTGATGCAGTTCGTGGTCAATCACACGACCTTCGACCCGAATGACGAGATGGACCGCGAGGTGCTGGCGGCGCTCAAACCACTGGGTGTGGAGCCAGGCAAGACCTACGATCCCGCTCAGGTCGCAGACATCGACGGCGAACGACTCGCTGAGATCGCCGAGAAGGTCGCCGCGCAGTCCCTGGCCATCTGGAATGATCCCGAGGGTAACCCCTATCTGACCAAGGTCTTCCAGCCGAAAGGAAGGATGACGCTCGAGCCGATGGTCGCCCAGTCGTGCGTCGGGCCGATCGGGCTGCCGTACGACCAGGCTCAGTACCCGGGGATCGGAACGGCCGACGCATCACCGATGATGGCCACCAAGCACTACGTGATCCGGATGACCAAGGAAGAGTTGCCGCCGGCGAAGGCG
>CAMYJN010000250.1 GCA_947258625.1 uncultured Polyangiaceae bacterium
GGGGACGATCAGCAGAGCGAGCAAGATGGCGGCATCTCGAATTGTCTGGAAGTAGTTCATCGCCGCGTCCCTGCTCCTCGCGCTACGCGATCGTCACCTCACGGAGAAGATCCAAATGGTCCAGCGCCTTGCCGGAACCGAGCACGACGGCGGACACCGGATCGTCCGAAACCATCACGGGAAGCCCTGTTTCCTCGCGTAAAAGCACGTCGAGGTTCTTTAGAAGCGCGCCACCGCCGGTGAGCACGATGCCCTTGTCGACGATGTCGGCCGAGAGCTCGGGCGGGGTTCGCTCGAGCGCCATCATGACCGCTTCGATGATGGCGTTGATCGGTTCGGTGAGCGCGTCGCGAATCTCGTCAGCATTGACGATCACCGTCTTCGGGACTCCGGCGACCATATCGCGGCCCTTCACTTCCATCGTCGCCGCTTCACCGTCCGTATAGGCGGTTCCAATGGTGCACTTGACGCGCTCAGCCGTCTGCTCGCCGATCAAGAGATTGTACTTGCGCTTGAGATACGCGATGATCGCTTCATCCATCTTGTCGCCGCCGACTCGAACCGACTGCGAGTAGACGATTCCGGCAAGCGAGATGACGGCTACTTCGGTCGTGCCACCACCGATGTCGACGACCATGTTGCCGCTCGGCTCGGTGATCGGCAGGCCCGCACCGATTGCCGCGGCCATGGGCTCTTCGATGAGGAACACCTCCCTGGCGCCCGCGCCTTCGGCGCTCTCCTTGACCGCGCGCTTCTCGACCTCGGTGATTCCGAACGGTACGCAAATGATGATCCGTGGCTTGACGAGCGTTCTGCGATCGTGATGCGCGCGGGCAATGAAGTAGCGAAGCATCGCCTCGGTGATGTCGAAATCCGCAATGACACCGTCTCGCAGCGGGCGGACCGCGCGAATCGAGCCAGGCGTTCGGCCGAGCATCTCCTTGGCTTCCTTGCCGACGGCCAGGACCCGCTTCCCGCCGCGCGGGTCGGCCTGGACCGCAACTACGGACGGCTCGCAGGACACGATGCCCCGGCCCTTCACGTAAATCAGGGTGGTCGCCGTGCCCAGATCGATGGCGAGGTCGTTCGAAAATAGGCCGTAGAACCAGTCGGTGATCATGGGTGTGAGCGGGGGTCCCAGCGGAGAACTAGAGTAGAACTAGAGTAGAACTAGAGAGAGAATTCCCCACCATTTCCAAGGGCTTCAGAGTGCAGGACGATTGCATGTATCAGCTTGGTTTGGGCGTTTCAAGCAAGGTGGTGTCGCTTCCCCGACAGCTATCCTACACCGTCGTACAGACGATCATCGCCGATCGATTTGGGCCCAGGCCAAGAAACTGAGTAGCCTTTAGGGGTCCTGAACAGACGGAGGGTGATTGAGTCAGAAACCACAGGTATCTGAAGCCGCACGACGCGGGGCGGAAGCGGCCGAGCTCGTGGAACGGGCCAAGCGTGGAGACTCAAACGCCTTCGACGAGCTGGTGCGAAAGTACCGTCCACGTGTGTACGCGTTGGCGCTCCATCTCACGGGCCAGGCGAGCGACGCAGACGACATCACGCAGGATGCCTTTCTCAAGGCCTATCACAAGCTCCCCGAGTTCGAGGGACGGAGCGAGTTCTTCACTTGGATCTACCGGATCACACTGCACCGGGCCCTCAATGCAAAACGCGATAAGAACCGGAGGCGCACAGTGCCGTTCGACGACCCCCGGCTGGTTGCGGCGGTCGCTGTGGACGCGCATGGCGACCCCGAACGCGCAGTTCAGCTCCGCGACCGATACCGGGCTCTGCTCGAGGCTTTCGACCGGCTCTCTCCACTTCTCCAAACCACTGTCGTGCTCACGACGCTGCAGGGCCTCAACTACAAGGAAGCAGCGGTCGTTCTGGAGACGACCGAGGGAACGATTGCCTGGCGCATCCATGAAGCGCGCCGGAAAATGCGGGGCTACCTCGACGGCCTGGACAGAGGACTTGCGCGCGCCAGGCGGCGACCGATGTCAGACAGCGCCGTTCACCGGCTCGAAAAGGCACTGATGCAGCTCATCCCCGTGGTGCCGACGCCTGCAGCCGCTCGCTGATCGGGTTCTGAGGCCAATTGTGGTAAGCCGGGCTCGTGCTGGCCCATAGTCTAGTGACCGCCAAATCGGCCGAACCCGCGAAGCTGATGCTCTTTCTTCATGGGATTCTGGGCAACCGGGCCAACTGGCGCGGCATCGCCCGGCGTTTCGTAGCCGCACGGCCCGACTGGGGCGCGGTCCTGGTCGATCTGCGTGAGCATGGGGATTCCCTCGGGCTGCGGGCGCCACATTCTTTGCACGCAGTGACTGACGATCTCGCGGAGCTCGAGCGGTCGCTTGCTCTGACGATCGGCGGCGCCATCGGCCACAGCTTTGGCGGAAAAGTGGTGCTCGAGTGGCTCCGTTCTCGTGCAAACCAAAGCACGGAGGCCTGGGTCATCGATGCGTCTCCGTCGCGAAGCGAGTCCGATCGCGATGCGAGCGCGACAGCCGAGGTGATTCGAACCCTCGACAGCCTTCCTAGGAGCTGGCCATCTCGCGAGGCCTTTGTCGCGTCGCTCACGAAAGCTGGGCAGCCCAGAGCGATCGCCGAGTGGCTCGCAATGAATCTTCGCCGGACGAACGATGGCGGTCGCCGTTTCGGACCGGAGCTCTCGGTCATTCGAGACCTCATCGAGGACTATGCGCGGACCGACTGCTGGGACATCGTCGAGGCGCCGCCCCCAGGCTGCTCGCTGGGGCTCGTGATCGGAGCAGAGTCGGAGGCGTTTTCCCCTGCGGATCGCGAGCGGGCTGCGCGAATCGCCGAACGAAATCCACAGGTTTCGGTGCACGTCGTCGAGGGTGCGGGGCACTGGGTCCACGTGGATGCCCCCGACGCATTGCTCGCGCTCTTGACTGCACATCCAACGCCGGCGCGCTGAGCTGCGAAACGGCGAACGAGGTGACCTTCGCGAGCGTCACTGGCCCGCGGCCGAGCCCGGCGTCGGGTGCTTTTCATCGTCCAGCGGGAGTGGTACACCGCCCGGGCATGGGCCTCAAGAACACCGTTGACTGGGCGCGCACCGAGTGGGGAATCTTCCGAAAAGGTGGCGAGATGGGCTGGGGCCAACGCGGGCGCTGGCTGCGGCAGTGGGTTCCGTTTGGAGCCCGCACCGTGGGCTGGGCAATGGTGTCACTGACGGTCGGCCCAATTACCAAGGGCAAGGCGTCGACCTGGTCGGCCAAGAAGTGGAGCCAATCTTCAGCCAACGGCCTGCGTATCTACATCGAGCCAACCGGGCAAGAAAATGTTCCGACGGGTGGGTTCGTCTACGCGAGCAACCATGAGAGCTTGGTCGACATTTTGGTCTTAGGCGCAGCGCTTCCCGGCGACTACAAATGGGCAGCCAAACGCAGCGTCATGAACATTCCGTTCCTAGGCTGGCACCTGAGGCTGGCAGGGCATGTCCCCGTTGACCGCAACAAAGGCAAAGACTCCGCGGTCGCCGTCACCGAGGCGTTCGAGGGCGTGCTCCGCGACGAGAAGCCGCTCTTGGTCTTTCCCGAAGGGACCCGCACTGCAGATGGCAAGCTGAAGTCGTTCAAGAACGGTGCGTTCCAGGCCGCGGTGTTGACCGGGAAACCTGTGGTGCCCGTTGCACTGCGTGGAACCTTCAGCCTGATGTCGCGCGACGAGATCGACACGGGCGGGAGCAAAGGCCGCGAGGACCGGCTGGTGACCGTGCAAATCGGCGAACCGCTGTACCCGAACATCGAGCTCGAAGAGCCCGAAGCGGTGGCCGACCTCCGCGACCGGACTCGAGCCTCTGTAGTCCAAATGCTCGAGAAGGCTAGCTCGGTGCAGGCCGTTGCCGAATCAGCGCCGCCGCCTTCAGGCTGATCACCGTTTGGCCTCGGTGATTGGTGAGCGTCAGCAGGCTGCGGATGATCCCAAGGCCGGGCTTGCTCGCAGACTCACGGGTCTCGATGATTTCGCCTCGAAGCCGTAGGCGATCGCCGACGCAGGCGGGCGTTCGAAATCGAACCTCGTCCCAACCGAGCCCCATCACGGTCGCCGCCGGCTCTGTCTGCATTTCATGTCCGAGCCGAATCGCGATGGCGACCGAGTGAATGGCCGAGGTGAAGAGCTTGCCTACGGGCGTGGCCGAAGCGGCCTCCGCATCGACGTGAAAAGGAAGGGGGTCCCACTTCGAGCAAAAGCCCACGATCTCCTCCTCGGTCAGCTGGTAGTCCTTTGTGGACTCCTGCGCATCGCCCACCCGGATGTCTTCGAAGTAGCGCATTCAGCCGTACTTCTGAATGATCTTGCCCAAGCCCGGAACGGCGCTTTCGACGTTCTTGCGCGCGGAGCCCCGAAGCTTGCCATAGGCACCTTTGACGGAACCATGCTCGGAGCTCTTCGCGCGCGCGTCGGTCACAGCGAGTAGCGCTTCGGAGATCTCCTGCTGGTGCGTTGCGAAGTAACTTCCCACGGCCTGCCCCTGGGAGAGCGCTTGCTGGCGAATCGGCTCGAGGGCCGCGGCAAACTCCGGGAGCAGGGCTTCGACGACCCTGCGTACGAAGCCGGGCTTCACACCTTGGACCAGCTTGTAGCCGGCTTTGACGGCAACCCCGCTGAGTCCCTTTTGCTTCCCGACCTCGTCGTCGACCAGGCGGCACACATCTTCGATGATCGAAGCCCGTTTGGCCTCGTCATTCAACACGTCGTTCAGATTCATGACCCTTCCTTTTGCGCTTGGACGAGCTCGACGCAAGCGCTGCAGCTTCGATGCTCGATTCGATCGCCGCGACGACGGAATCTACCGTGTCCCGCCGATCGCTCACGACGAAGAAGTACTCCTTGTTGCGCAGGTGGCTCACGCGCCCGACCTTCTCGCCGCTTGGATTGTGGATGCCGA
>CAMYJN010000251.1 GCA_947258625.1 uncultured Polyangiaceae bacterium
TGTACATCGAGGAGGTGGACACCTCCGCAATCGACGAACTCAAGCAGCGACTACCGGATCACTTGGGTCCGGAGTCGATCAACAATCGCACGAAAGTGGTTCGCGCTGTGCTCCGTTTCATGTGGAAACGCGGACACCTGCCATCAGTGCCTTACGTACCGATGGAAAGTGCTCCCGAACGGAACCCCGAATGGTACACCGAGCAGGAACGCGACAGGTTCCTGGACGGGATGTTCGAGAGGTTCCCGCAATGGTACACATTCTTCTACATCACCACACGCCTTGGGCTGCGCACCGGCGAGGTCTACGCGATCTCAAGGGATCGAATTCGCGACGTCCCGCCTATGTTAGTGGTCGATCGCGCGGTGCAACGTGGCCACAAGGATCGCCCTGCGGCCCTTGGGCCACGAAAGAACAATCGTGTGCTGACTCTGTCGCTTACACAGGATGTGGTCGACGCGATTCGCTGGCACATCAAGAGCGGATTCGCGGGGCCAGAGTTCCTGTTCAGCAAGGACGGGTCCTTTCCCACGAAGGTCCACTCCCATGCGCGCCCGATGCGCCTCGTACAGCGCGATCTAGGGCTTCGCGAGCTCGGACACCACAGGATTGGGCGTCACTCCGTAGCCAGTCAGGCGGCCACGGGAGGGCACTCCATGAAGGCAATCCAGGCGCAACTAGGGCACAGATCACTCAAGAGCACGGAGCAGTATGCGCACCTTGGAAAGCGCGCACAGCTCCGAATCGTGGCCGACCTCGAGCCCTCGTCACCTCCCCACGGCACCCTGACGGCACCGGGCTGAGGCACCATCCGAAAAGCTGCTTAGATTTCAGCAGCTTACATAGAAAAGGGGCGACCCGGCACGGATCGCCCCTTTTGGAAGCTCGCTAACCTCGCGACGAAAACTCGTCGCTTGGCTCGGTGGGCGCGAATACGTCGCACTCACCACGACCGACTCTGTCTGGATTTCGAGCCGAGGCTCGATGGTGGGCCTATTCAGCCTCTCCTGCTTTGCGCGACACGTTCCGGCGCGATGCATTCCCCGTCGGGAAGCCTGCTAACCCCCCGCGTGAGCTATTGGACTCACTGGAGGAGCTTTGACCGACACGTCCCGTGCGCTGACGTCGTACCTCTTCCTTGATTGGTTCGAGATACCGAAGACTCGCATAGGTTGCCCTACGCTCTTCATTCGGACAGAGCCCCAGCGATGGTTTGGGTTTAGCAAACCGTCGTGATTGGACTCCGCGACGACTTTCGTCGTACCTGAACCCTTGGTTTTCGGCTCTCCAAGGGCGCGTGAATGGGATGCGCTTGTGGCGGATCCGATGGCTCATGCCGCACTCCGCTCCGCCGTCGGAGCTTTCGCCCGCAGTACGGCGGTGTTGCGCAGCATGTTCAGGCCGACGCGTGCAATCCAGAGTTTCAGTTTTCAAAGATGGGCACCCGAACCTCGTGAGACTACCGTCGCCAGTTCCGAACCGGCTTGTAGACGGTGAGCCGACGGTGTCACCCCGTCGCGCTCGCTTTGGCGGGGGCTCGTTCGCCGAAACGGCCGAGCTCCGAACCTCTGACGCGCCGTCACGGCCATCGGCCGGCCCTAGTGCCAGGTGCCGGCGACGGCTCGTCTAGAACCTTCGCGCTCGCTCTGTGGTGAAACCGAGCGAAGTCCCGATTCTGGTGCGCCTTCCACCGCTGCTCCTCGCGTCGACGGCCTTCGCCTGAGCTTTCGCTCGGCTCGGACCCACGCATCAGACCAACGGCTTCTGCAATGCTCACGACCCACGGACACGTTCGGCGCTCTTTGCGCCTCCCGACTGCGAAACCTTTCGGCCTCGCCCCTCGCCCCCGTGAGAGTGAGAGACAACAACTTGCGTTGCTGTCGTCAGATGGGTTGATTCAAAGAACGTCCGACCTCGCTGTCGCGATCTTCCGACCCCTTTTGTCACCGATCCACCGAGGGAGATCAACGGAATTCGCTTGTGGAAAACGCGTTTCTTTTTCCACAGCCCGAGCGCATTGCACCCAGGTCCTCCACAGGAAACCCGATGCGCGAAATTGCTTCGATTTCAGGGCGTCGAAGGCACCGGGACTGGCGTCGTATTCACGGGCACCGGCGTCGTGCTCACCGGAATCGCCGCCGGCGCAGTCGTGGGCATGCCGACCTCGCCCGGGGTCGTGGTCACTTCCGCCGTCGTCGTGAACGGATCCTCGCCCAGCTCCGGCGCCTCGAGCGGCGCGTCGAAATCGAACGGCTTGATCCGAGGCGTCAAGTTGCCGAAGCGGTCGACGCTCACCCATGCGCCGTCGGGCATCACGTACGCGCCAATGTCCCGGTCATAGCGCGGCAGAGCGACTTCGATCGGCTCTTTGACTTGGCCCCGAATTCGCCCGGGGAGGACGTCGACATACAGGGGTTCATCGAGCACGAAGTTGTAGCCGCCCTTGTCGAACTCCATCAGGTACATCTCTTCTTCGAACTCGAACTCGCGCCGGTAGATCATCGGCTGCTGGCCGTAGCGGGTGTGCGGACGGTGCTCGAGGACGAACGACATCAGGCGAACGGCGATGTGGTTGTGCATCCGATGACAGCCGTGCGAGTGACGCCGCATGATGCTCATGTAGTCGACCGAGCCGTGCGTCCGAATGCCCTCGTCGCCGCCGACCTGCATGGTGCCGTCCGCGCCGCGATAGTACTTGCGGTGGTACGCCGCGACCAAGCCGTACGCGGACGCGTAGCTCGGGCCCGTCGTGTGGTAATCCACCTCGAAGTATTGTTTGCCGCGCTTGCGTCGCTTCTTGACCATCACGCGCGGGGGCGTGCTTTCAGGCGGCACCCAAACCGGCGCAGCGGAAATTCGGCTCCACACCCGCCGCCCGGTGGGCGAGCCCTTGTATTTCAACATCACGACCCCATCGATGTAGTCGGTCCGCCAACCGCCGATGGTGGTGCCAAAACGCGCGAGTGGAATCTTCTGCCCGTTGTAGTTGACGTGGATCGTGAGCCGTGGCCGGCGGCCCACCGGTTGAGAACGTGCCTTGCCCTCTTCGTCGTAAGGGAACTCGAACCAGACGTCGCCCCGATCGATCGAAACGCTCAGGTCCATGGCGTCGCTGTAGTACGGAGGCCGCTCGATGCCCTGAATCGCAATGACCTTCTCCGCGGGAATCTCGCCAAGCGATTCCAGCCAGGCATAGGTCGATTCCGGCGTTTGAAGGCCGAATGCCTCGATGACGCGCTCGCGAAGCTCGGCTTCGAAGTTCGGAATCTGTAGCTCGCGCCCGTCCTCGGTCTTGTAGGTACGCGGCTCGCCGTCGCGCAAAAACGATGTGCTGCCATCTTCGATGACTTCCGCGGCGTGCATCGCGCGCTCGGTCAGCATTCGAATCAAGGCCTCCCGCTCGGTCTCTTGCGGCGTCTCCTGCAGCACAGCCAGGGTGTCTTTCCCGATGAAGCCCCAACCGTAGACGCGATGCCGACGCTCGAACTCCGCAAGCGCTTCGTGCGTGCGCCAATCGAACAGTCCCCGCGTGTACTCGCCGCGGCCTTCGAAAAAGCCTTCGCACTCGAGCCGGGCCTGGGCAGCGATGATGGCCTCGATCTCGGGCGCCACGGTTCGGTATTCCTCGACCTTCTCCCACTCGTCGGCGTCTGCGGTGTGCGCGCGAGTGACCTGGTCGAGGCTTTCGACTTGGGCACGCTCGACCAGGGCGGCCATCGTCGGCTTGAGGAGCTCATAGTGCGCAAGGCGACGCGCGGGGCGGCGGCCCTTCTGATACGCAAGAAATCCTTCGAACTCCTGAAGGGGCACGAGGTCGAGCTGCTCGGCGCATTGCAGCGCGCGGACCTCCGCGAAGCGCTGGCTCAACAGCGACAGGTTCGGCAAGATGCCGTAGAGCTCGAGGTACTGGTCTTTCTTGGCGCGATAGCCGTGACGGTCGTCCGGGAACTCGCCGCGCGCCAACGCGAGATAGGTGGCACGGTACTCGCTCGGCTTCGGGACCTCGTCTCCCGATCCCTCGGTGAGAATGTACGGGGTCCAGTCTTCACCGAGATCGAGCAGAAGGTGACCGTCTTCATCGGCCGTGGCGGCATCGACCTCGCCCTGTGCTTTACCGTCCTTCCAGAAAGCCACCGGAGACTGCAGCACCACCGGCTCCTCCTCCGCGTTGCGAGCCGCCTTCGGCGAAGGCTTGGCCTCGCTTTCGACCGGCGCGGTGACAGGACCCTGCTTCGGTGTGCAGCCATAGAAAACTACACAGCCGAGAATCGACCATAATCCCAGGCGCCAATGAAACACGACCACGACACCTTGGGCCCGAACCCGGTGCAACGCAAATTTAGCGCCCGCAGAACGCTGCTTTGCCTTGCGGTTTTGTTGAGTGCCGCCTCTAGGGTGACCCATCCTTACAGTTCCCCACTTTGTACGAGGCAACCATGGGAACTCCGGGCACCGTCCCCTTTCTTCTAAATCAACTGAGGCCACTCGGAAACGGCGACGCGGCGCTCACCCAAGCGGCCGCGTCCATCGCGCTTTCGAACGGTCAACCACAAACGATCGTCGACGTTCTCCACGGCCGCGCCTTTCGCTACTACGCCGAAGGTCTGAGGCAGTACCTCGCGATTCGAACCGGCTCAACCGAGCGCGCGGAGCATTGCCTCGCCAAGCTTCGCGCCTTCGTTGCGAAAAGCGAAAGCGACGAGCTCCTCCTGGCGCCGGGCGTCCGCGCAAGACTCTACAGGGCTGCCCGCGGCTACATGCACAACCAGAGCCGCCCCCACGAGGCGCCGACCAAGGAAGTGTTGGAGGGGCTGCCCTGGCGCGCCCTTCCCTCCGCGCATCACTCCACGAGCCCCCTCAATGGGCTGCGCTTCGACCTCAGCAACGAAGACTCTGAGCTCTTGGAGCTTCGCC
>CAMYJN010000252.1 GCA_947258625.1 uncultured Polyangiaceae bacterium
GAACGATCTGCATGGGACTTCCTTCCTAGGTTGCATCGGGGATTCGCACGACGACGCGTGCCCCCTCCACCGTCATGACCTCGACTTCTTGCTGGCTGTCGATGTATTCACCTTCGGTCACGACATCGACCTCGTCTGAACCAAAGCGGACACGCCCGATCGGCCGGAGTGGGGTGACGGTGACCCCTCGGCGGCCGATCAATCCGGTTCGGTCTTCCTGTGAAAGCGTCTGCGCTTGGCTGTGCTCGAGCACCATTTGTCGCCCAACCCGGCTCTTCGGCAGCCAGATGAGCATGATGCCGGCGGCGACGATCGAGACCGCGCCTGTCAGGCCGCCCCAAAAAGGGCCGAGCTCAGTCCAAGCGGCGATCGCGCCCGCCGCAAGGGCTAGCAGGCCTAGGGCGCCTGCGACGCCAAAGCCCGGCACCACGGCCACCTCGGTGAACAGCAGGATCAAACCGATCACCAGGACGATGACGATGACGACTGCGGTCACTTCTCCCCCGCAGGACGAACGACCAGCTCGGGGCCTTCCTTGCCGATCACAACAACTTTCGTGCCACGCGCGATGAACTCACGCTCGCTCGTTGCCTCGTGGCGGACCCCGTCGATGATGATCTTCCCGGCCGGCCTCAGGTCGGTCAGCGCCTCGCCGGTCTGTCCGACGAGTTCCGAAGCGCTCGGCGCAGACAGGAAGCCTGTCTCGGCGTCTTGCAAGACGAGTGCCCGGCCCATCGCGGTTCGCGAAAACAGGCGCATCACGACGAGGGCCAGGACGAATGCCCCGAGCAGCGACAGCAAGACCCGCGTCATCGCGTCGGCAAGCACCCCCGTCTCGAACGAGACATCGAGCGGAATGCCGATCAGAGCGAGAACCAGCGCGGCAATGACGAAGACCAACCCGAGCACGCCGGGCACACCGAGCCCGGGAACGAAAAAGATTTCGACGACGACGAGCGCGATGCCCGCGATGAACAGGAGAGCCTCTTCCCAGCCGACGAGATGAACGACCGCATGTCCCCCAAAGAACATGGCGAGCGAGACGAAGCCGACGACAGTGAACGCGCCTACGGTTCGCGTGTAAAACGCGACCATCAGGCCGAGCATGCCGACGGAGAGCAGAAGGCCGCTGATCGTCGGCTCGGTGAGCCAGCGCGCGATCTCTTCGCCCCAGTTGAGCTCACCCTTTTCAATTGTCGGGTTTTCGAGGGTGAGCATCGCCATCACCTCGTCGAGGTTGGCCGCCTTGCCGTCCGCTATCCCCAACTTGAGAGCCTGGTCGGTATCGAGGGTCAGCAGCTTGCCCGCATCGACGATGCCCTGGATGACCACCTCGTTGTCGACCATCGCCTCGGCGATGTCGCCCCGCCTGCCGTTGGCTTCTGCGGTCGCCCGCATCTCGGTCCGCATGTAGGACACCATCTTTTCGCCCACCGCATCGGCCTGCCCGCCCGGGCCGGCTTGAATCGGCGTCGCGGCGCCAATGGTCCCACCCTCGGTCATGATCACGTTGTCACAGGCCAGGCTGATCAAGGCGCCTGCGCTGATCGCGCGTGGGTGGATGAAGGCGACCGTGCGGGGCTTGGCTTCCAGCAGCGCGTCTCGAATCTGGATTGCAGCGTCGACGCGCCCGCCCAGCGTGTTCACATCGAGCACGATCGCGGCGGCGTCGGGATTGGTTTCGATCTCGCGCCTCACGAAGGCGGCGAGGCCCAGCTCCACCGTGCGGTCGATCGCGATGACGACCACTTTGCTCCCGGCAGGTGCGTCGATTGGAAGGGCCTGGACGTCACTTTGAACGTTGGTGCTCGGCTGAGGCCGATAGCCGGGATCGTCGTCATCGTCCGGCTTCTGGCCCAACGTCACCTGTGCCGTACACAAGATCACGCTGGCGATCAGAAAGCCGCGGAAGCTCAAGCGCGGATACTGTTCCCACCTCACGCCGGGAAACCTAGCGCCCTTGGGACCCGTGCTCAATGCGTACGTTCAGTGCCTCAGGACCGGGCCGGCCGTGATAGGCTCCCGACCTCCCCCGAGCGAGGATCGATGCCCCCGGTGCCCCCCAAAAATGCTGGACCCGTTCGCAAAGCGCATCGTTTCGACGAAGCGCGACTCGATGCCTGGATGGCGGAGAACGTCCGGGGCTATACGGGCGGGCTTCAGGTTTGCCAGTTCAAGGGCGGTCAATCGAATCCGACCTACTGGCTCGCCGATCGCGAGCGCCAGTACGCGCTCCGTAAAAAGCCGCCCGGGAAGCTCCTTCAGTCGGCGCATGCGGTCGACCGCGAATACCGGGTGATGCGCGCGTTGGGCGACACAGACGTCCCCAGCGCGAACATGTACGCGCTTTGCGAGGATGATTCGGTCATCGGCACCTCCTTCTTCGTCATGGAGTACGTTCAAGGGCGGATCTTTTGGAACGTGCAGCTCCCCGACCTCGAGCCCTCCGAGCGTCGGGCGATCTACGAAGAGCTCGCTCGGGTGTTGGCGGCGATTCACAGCGTCGATCTCGGCGCAGTGGGTCTCTCGGACTATGGACGCCCCGATGCGTATGTCGCGCGGCAGGTCAAACGCTGGACCAAGCAGTACCTCGCCTCTCAGACCGCAGACGTCGAGCCGATGAACACCCTCATCGAGTGGCTGCCGGCCAACATCCCAGACGACGAGGCGACCGCGCTGGTGCACGGCGACTACCGGCTCGACAACATCATCTTCCACCCAAGCGAGCCTCGGGCGCTCGCGGTGATCGACTGGGAGCTCTCGACGCTCGGCCATCCGCTTTCGGACTTGGCGTACACCTGCATGCTGTACGACGTGATGCTTCCAAAGATCGGCGGCCTGGCCGGGGTGAATTTCGAGAAGAGCGGTATCCCCGACGAAGACGCCTTCGTCGCGCGGTACTGCGAGCTGGTAGGTCGCGATAGCGTGCCCGACTTGAGCTATTACAAGGCGTTTTCGGTTTTCCGCCTAGCTGCGATCGCACAGGGCGTGTACAAGCGCAGCCTCGACGGGAATGCCAGCTCGACGGAGGCCGCCATGTTTGGCGCAGCCGTGCCGCACTTGGCGGGAATCGGCTGCGGGCTCGCAGGGATCGGATAGATGATCGAACGAATCGTATTGTTCAAGTTGAAAGACGAATACTGCAACGACGCGGCACGCGCCGAGTTTGCCGAACGAACGCGAACCGACCTCAACGCGCTCGAGCGGGTCCGCAGCGTCACCGTGGGAGTGCCGGCCGACGAAGCGTCCGAAGCGAGCTGGGACATCAGCATCGTCGTCCGCTTCGATTCCATGGAGGACGTCCAGCAATACATCATCGACCCGGCCCACCGCGCCTACGTCGACGGCTACGCGATGCCCCGCATCGAAGTCCGCAAAGCCTGGAATTTCCAAACCTAAAAAAGGGGAGAGTCCCCTTTTTCGCGGGGTTAATTGCGGAGTCCAAGCGGCGGGTAATACACGTTCGCACCGGGGCTGTCGGTCTGCTAGCTTCGCCGCGCAACGATGATTCCACGCTACACACCCGCCGAATTTCAAGATCTCTGGTCGCAAAAGCGCAAGTACGAGACTTGGTTCGATATCGAGGTGGCCGCGTGCCGCGCCATGGAAGGCGCAGGCCTCGTGCCCGCGGGCACGGCCGACGCTGTAGCCCCGTTTCGCGCGCAGCTCGATCCCGACGCGATCGACGAAATCGAAAAGGTGACTCGCCACGATGTCATCGCATTCCTGACGCACGTCGAAGGCCTTGCCGGCGAGCCAGCGCGCTGGCTTCACCGCGGCATGACCTCGTCGGACGTGCTCGACTCGTCCCTTGCCCTGCTTCTCGTCGAGGCCACCGACAAGCTCTTGCTCCGTTTAGATGCGGTGCTCAAGGCGTTGCGCGGCCGCATCGAGGAGCATCGACGTACCCCGGCGATCGGCCGCTCGCACGGCATCCACGCCGAGCCGACCACCTTTGGATTGATCTTGGCCGGCCACTACGCCGAGCTCGCCCGCGGGCGAAAGCGGCTCGAGGTGGCGCGCTACGAAATTGCCGTCGGTAAGATCGCCGGCGCCGTCGGGACCTACGCACACCTCACGCCGGGCATCGAGGCCGAAGCGCTCGACTCCCTCGGACTCCGGCCCGAAACGGCCTCGACGCAGGTCGTCGCGCGCGATCGTCATGCGGCCTACGTCTCGGCGCTCGGCATCCTGGCCGCGGGCATCGAGCGTCTCTCGACCAATGTCCGCCATTGGCAGCGAACCGAGGTTGGTGAAGCCGAAGAGCACTTCAAGAAGGGCCAAAAGGGCTCGAGCGCCATGCCGCACAAACGCAATCCAGTTCTGACCGAGAACCTCTGCGGCCTCGGCCGGGTCGTGCGGGCGGCGGTCGTGCCGGGCCTCGAAAACGTCGCCCTATGGCACGAGCGCGACATCAGTCACTCGTCGGCCGAGCGCATGATGCTCCCGGATGCGACCGCGACGCTGGCCTTCATGTTGGACCGCCTCCGCGGCGTGGTCGCCGATCTGGTCGTCTACCCGGACCGGCTTCGCCAGAATCTCGACCAGACCGGTGGGCTTTGGGCGAGCGAAGGCATCTTGCTCGCCCTGATCGGGCAAGGGCTCGGCCGGCAGGAGGCCTATGTGCTCGTTCAGCGAAACGCGATGAAGGCGTTCGAAGGGGAGGGGGAGTTCCGCGCGCTCCTTCAGAAGGATGCGGACATTCGGGCGAAGCTTTCGGCCGACGAGATTGACCGCCAGTTCGACTTGAATCACGCGCTCGCCCACGTTGACACGATCATCGATCGCGTCCTGGAAGGAGATTGAGATGACGGTCTCACCGGAGATCCTGCAAGAGGGGCTCACACGAACCCTCGATGGCACCAACTTCGAATCGCTCGGACGC
>CAMYJN010000253.1 GCA_947258625.1 uncultured Polyangiaceae bacterium
CGATCGCTCGAATCGAGGCACGGGGCCACCAAACCATCGTCCTTCACGTCATGGATCCCGCCGAGCTCGAGCTTCCGTACGAGCAGCCTATGCATTTTGAAGGCCTCGAAGGCGAGCTGCCGGTCGAAGTCGACCCGAAGGGCCTTCGTAGGCAGTACCGGGAGGCGATCGATGCCTTCGTCGAGTCCTGTCAGCGGCGTGTGGTCGCGGCGGGCGCAAGGTATCTCCTGGCGAGGACCGACACTCCGCCGGAGCACACCTTGCTCCAGCTCTTACGGGATGGCTAAATCATGGGCTTTGGTCTGCCATGGGCGCTCGCCGGGCTCGTCGCCGTTTCGATTCCAATCCTCGCTCACCTGCTGAGGCGACAGAAGCTTCCGAGGCAAACGCTGCCGACCATCGCGTTCCTTCACCGGATTCATGCCACGCGCGCTGCGCGGCTCCGCGTCGTGGACATGCTGCTGCTGATCGCGCGCGCTTTGCTGATCGCTGCACTGGTCCTCGTCGCGGCCGCGCCCTATCGCGTCGTGCAGTCGAACCTCCTGGACCGTCAGCATGCACTTGCCATCGTCCTCGACGACTCGATGTCGATGGCCGCGATTCACGAGGGCAAGACGCTCATCGAACGGGCGGCTGAGCTCTCGGCCGAGCAGGTGAAGAATCTCCCGGAAGGCTCGGAGGTTTCGGTCGTCTTCTCCGGGAAGTCTCCCCGTGTCTGGATCCGTCGGCGTTCGGATCTCGAGATGGTCGAGACGGTATTCAGCGAGATCGATCGCCGCTCTACGCGCGGCGATGCCATGTGCGATGCCGTTCGAAACGCCGTGGAGCTTCTGCTCGAAAGCGAGCTTCCAGATCGGCGCTTGCTCGTCTTCTCTGATTTTACCGAAGGCACGCGGGCCGAAACCTGTGAATGGCCGAACCGCGGCATTCGCGTCGCCTTCGAGACCGTTTCCACGCCCAATCCCGACAACCGCCGCATCGCGTCGGTCGAAGTGGTCGGAGAGCGCGACGCCCCGGACGGCATGCGGCTCGAAGTGCGGATTAGCGGGACGTCGACCCAGTCGCAGCAGACCGTCCGAATGCGGCAGAAGGGGCAGGAGACACAAAAGGCCTCGGTGCAGCGCACCGCCGATGGCGCAGAGGCGTCGCTGTCCATCGCACCGGGCTCGACCGACGCGGTCGTTGAGCTGCAGCTCGACCCCGACGATGTCCTTCCTGCGGACAACGTTCGCGGTGTCCTGCTGGGGTCCGACACGGTGCATGTGCTGCTCGTCGACGGCGACCCGCACCCCGATCCGCGCAAGAGAGAGACGGCGTTTTTGAGTCACGCACTCGGCGTCGCACCGCGCATCGGCCGCTCCTTTGCGGTGGAAACCCTCGACGCCCAGGACCTCTCCGAAAGCGCCATCATCCGTTCCGACGTGGTCGTCATGGCAAACGCCACCCTCGACGAAAAGTGGCTCCCGCTCATCCGACGCTTCGTCGGCAGCGGCGGGAGCCTTTGGATTACCGCCGGCGATCGGGTCAATCCGAGGGCGTACGGGAGCGTTCTGCGCGAGCTACTTCCGGGTCGGTACACCGCGACCCGTATGGAAGCGCGGCCCCTGTCTCTTCGTTCCAAGGTCCTTCCCGAGCTCGAGCAAGCCAAGGTGCGCGGCCGGACGCCCATCGCCGAGGCCTCTCTCGATGCAGTGGTCACCACCCGCTTCAGCGATGGTGCTGCCGCCATGTTGGAGCACCGGTACAGAAACGGCCGCGTGGCGATGATGGCGACCACCATCGACGACGCCTGGACCGACTTGCCCTACCAGCCCGTATTCGTCCCGTTCGTGCTCGACACACTGCTCCGTCTTGCGGGCCGCACCGAGCATTCCGTCGAACCCCATGGCTCCGTGTCGCTTCCAGGGTCGACCCAGAGCCAGCGCATCCAGGTGGTGACGCCGACGGGCCGGACCGTCGATCTCGGGGAGGCCGACCGCGTAGCGTTTCGGGACACCGGCGAGATTGGGGCCTATCGAGTGCTCGTGAACGGCGTCAACGGCGCCCGCTTTGCGTTCGTCGTCGATGCGCCGCCCGGTGAGAGCGACCTCGTCCCCAAGGGCGCTCCCGAGGTCGAGAGCGGTTTCGAAGCCGTGACGCTCGACACTTCGAGCGGTGTCGAGCAACCGCTGGCACCCCGGCTCCTGCTGCTGGTCGTCGCTCTGCTGTTCAGCGAGCTCTGGCTGCGTCAAGTTCGACGGAGGTGAACCACGCGCTCGATGCGGTTGAGGTCCCGGTGGACCGCAACCGGCTGCCATGCGCTGCTCGCCGAAGCGAAATCCGCTGCGGAGGCGGCCTGCCCCGCACCGACTTCGACGAGCAGCTGCGCTCCCGTCGCCGTGACGGCCTGTGTCGCCAGCAACAAGGCCCGGATGATGTCGAGCCCATCTTCGCCGGCCTCGAGCGCCCCACAGGGCTCATGCTCTCGCACCTCGGCCTGCAGCGATGCGATTTCAGATCGAGCGATATAGGGCGGGTTCGACACGATCACGTCGTACTGCTCGGTGCCGCTCAGCAGATTGGCTCGCTCGAGTCGGATCTGGTCCAAGACGCCAAGTCGTTCGGCGTTGTCGGCGGCCACGTTCAGCGCCGCTTGAGAGATGTCGGTTCCAGTCACCGTCGCCAACGGCCGCTCGGCCGCGATTGTCACCGCAATGGCTCCGCTGCCGGTCCCAATATCGAGCACCCGGCAGGGCTGGTCGCTTGGGATGCAATCGAGGGCGTGGTCGACGAGGGTTTCGGTATCGGGTCGCGGGATCAGCACGTCCGAGGTCACACGGAAGCGTCGGCCGTAGAAGTCGCGGTGCCCGAGGATGTATGCGACGGGCTCGCGTTCCCTGCGGCGGGCCACCAGGGGACGAATCGAGCTTCGTTCGCCGTCCACCAGAGGCCGATTGAGATCGAGATAGAGCCCGACCCGATCGGTCCCGAGCGCTTCGGCGACGAGGAGCTCCGCATCGAGGCGCGGGCTTTCGATGCCGCGCCCGGCGAAATCCTCCGTGGCCCAGTCGAGGACTTCGCGGATGGTCCAGGTTCGAGCGGTCACGAGCCCTCAGCGTGTGCGAACGCGCATCTTCTGTTTGGGAAGCGCGCCGGCGCTCGCCAGCACCTGCTTGGCAAGACGGCTGAGCTCGGGGCGCGTCCCCTTTTGAATGAACGCAGCCACCATGTTCGGGTCGACTTCGAGCAGCTGGTCCATCGCCTCGCGCGCGCGTCCGCGTTTCTTCGTTGCCGTAAAGGTGTAGACCTGCGCGCGAAGGAGCATCCCCGAAACCTGTCCAAACTCTTTGTCCTTGGGATCGTAGGTTTCGAGGAGCTTGCGCGCTTCCTCGGCGTCACCCGTGCGCGCCAGCGATTCCGCCACCACTGCGGCATACATCGCTTTGGCCTTGGCCTGCGGCTGGCGGTCGAGGCGGATCTCGTTGGTGAGCTCGCGCGCGTCCCGCGCACGCCCTGTCATCAGGTAGAACATCGCGAGGTTGGCACGAACATCGTCCTGCACCATCGCTGGCGCCTTGTTGATGTCGATCCCCTCCAGAATGCGAATCGCCTCGGCCGGCTCCTCCTGGGCCACCAGCTGCGCCTGGGCAATGGCGTTGAGGGCGTCCTTGCCACCGGGCGTCTGCCGGGCGCGCAGTTGTTCCAGGGCCGCAACGCGCCCCTCCTTGTCGGTCGCGCCCCTCAAAATCGCCGCGATGTCGGCCGACTTGCGGGTCAGGCGCCAGATCCAGATCAGAAACCCGAGCGCGATGACCGTAAGCACCCCCGCGACGATCAGGCCCACGTAGCCAATGCTGGGCTGCAGGATGCCAGCGATGACCCAGACGACGGCCAGCGCCACGCCGATCAGGCCCAAAACCTTCCAGTTCATCTTGGGCTGTTCGATCTGTTCGAGCGCCTCCCCCGCGTCTTTCGGGGCTGCGGTGATTTGCTTTTTTGGCTTCGCCACTCAGGCTCGGTACCGCGACGGCCGAGCGACGGCAAGCCAAGAGACCCCGAGCGACGGGGACAAGCGCCCATAAATGCGGAAGAATGCGGCCTTTTCGCCAAGCGCCTTTTCCAAAGGTAAGCTAGCTTTCATAGTCGAGGTCCCCTGATTGACCGGCGCGCCAGGCGACCGGCTCAGAGCCGCACTTGAGTTTGCGGAATATTTGTGAATAAATATACTAAGACTGTATCTGAGTTGGGGATTGAACGGGTATGAGCCGAAACAGACTGGGTGAGCTCCTCGTACGCGAGAAGAGAATCAGCCTCGAGCAACTGCGCGAAGCGCAGAAGCATCAGAAGGATGACAACATCAGTCTGGGCTACGCGCTCGCCCGCCTCGGTGCGATTTCCGACCAAGAGATCACCGACTTTTTGAGCGAGCAGTATCGCGTCCAGTCGATCGACCTCTCCGAGTACGATATCGACCGAGAGATTTTGAAGCTCATCAGCCCGCAGGTTTGCGAGCGTCACAAGATCATCCCGGTCTCACGCGCCGGAAGCTCACTCATCGTGGCGATGGCCGATCCGTCCAACCTGAACGCGATCGATGATGTGAAGTTCCTCACGGGTTACAACGTCGAGCCCGTCGTTTCTTCGGAGAGCGCCATCTTGGCTGCGCTCGAAAAGGCGTACGCACAGCCGGAGATTTCCTACGACGACATCATGGAGGGCTTCGACGAGTCCGAGATCGAAGTCGCCACCACCGATGATGATGACAATCTCCTCGATCTCGAACGCGCCAGCGAGGACGCACCGGTCGTACGGCTTTGCAACGCGATTCTGCTCAACGCGATCAAACAAGGCGCATCCGACATTCACGTCGAGCCGTATGAGCGCGTCCTTCGCGT
>CAMYJN010000254.1 GCA_947258625.1 uncultured Polyangiaceae bacterium
GCGTTCTCAGCAGTGATTTGATGCTCGAGTGCGGATGGAATCAGCACGTCGCAAGGCTCTTCCAGGATAGCGTCCGGATTGGCCAGGTAGCGGGCGTCTGGGAAACCGCGAAGAGAGCCGGCCTCGGCGCGGTGGAGGAGAACGGCTTCGACGTCGAGTCCACCTTCATCGTAGAGTGCGCCGTCGCTCACGGAAACGCCGACGATGACAGCATCCCGCTCGATCGCGGAGAGCGCCGCGTGAAGCCCGACTTTGCCTAGCCCCGGCACGATGATTCGCTTTCCCGCCAACCCTGTTTCCAAGCCGAGCGGTTTCACGTCTTCTTCTTCGGACAAGAAGTGCTCGAGCGCGATGACCGCGCCAAGCCCGGTAGCTTCTCGACGCCCAGACACACCGTGCACATTCGTTGCTTTGCCTGTGACACAGGCCAATGCGTTCAAGGTGTCTGGCCCGAGAATCTTGTAGGTGTCGTAGATCCAGCCCATTTCCCGTTCACCCGTACCGACGTCGGGCGCCGGTACGTCGACGTCGGGGCCGATGAACCGTTTGCGAATGAGCTCGCTCGTGTACCGTCGCGTCACACGTTCTAGGAACGATGCGGATTCGATTCGCGGGTCGACGCACACGCCACCTTTGGCGCCCCCGAACGGCACGTCGACCACCGCGCACTTGTAGGTCATGAGCGCAGAGAGGGCCATGACCTCGCTCTGAGAGACATCGAGCGAATAGCGAATCCCGCCCTTGGTCGGGAGCCGGTGATGACTATGCTCTGCCCGGTAGCCTTCGATCACCACGATGGTGCCGTCGTCCCGCCGGACGGGAAACCGCAGCCGGTAGACGCCATTGCAAGCTCGAATTTGGTCGAGGACGTCCGGAGAGACTTCGGTATGGCGGCACGCCGCATCGAAGTAGTGATTCACGTCATCGAAGAAGTTGGAGGGCATGGTCACGGTGGTTATAGGGCTAGTTGCGCAGGGAGGGCCAGTGCTAGTGTCAGTGTCAGTGTCAGTGTCAGTGTCAGTGTCAGCGTCAGTGTCAGCGTCAGTGTCAGCGCCAGCGCCAGCGCCAGCGGGGGTAGAGCGTTGAGCTCATCGTTTACGCAGACGGGACCTCGGCTAGCTTACCGGACCTTCGGCCAGGAGGGGCCGCCTGTCCTGTTCATCATGGGGTTTGGGATGTCCGGCGCAGTTTGGGGGCCGCAGGTGGACGAGCTCCGCTCGGATCATCGCTGCTGCCATTACGATCACTTGGGCGTCGGTGAGAGCGATCGTGGTCCGTTTCTTCGAACCATTCCCGCGATGGCGGACGATGCGGTTCGGATCATGGACGACCTCCGGTGGGATCGGTCCCACGTCGTCGGCGTTTCGATGGGAGGCATGATCGCTCAAGAGATCGCGCTTCGCTCGGCGGACCGTTGCAGGAGCCTCACCCTGATCGCCACGCACGATGGCGCGCCGGTCGCCTCGCTTCCGACGTTCAAAGGGATGGGCCTTTTTCTCAAAGGGCTATTCGGGGGCCGCAAGGTTCGGATGAAATCGCTTCCACGCTTGCTCTATCCGCCGGAGTTCCTCGAGTCCTTCGGCACTGAAGGGCTGCGCGCGCATCTGAGCGTACGCTTGGACCGTCCTCCCGCGCTCCGCACCGTGCTCGGTCAGCTTCATGCGGTGTGGAGGCATTCGACGGAGTCGCGTTTGTCGCAAATCACCTCTCCGACGCTTCTGGTCCGTCCCGGCAAAGACATCTTGATTCGGCCCACGCAGACCGACCGACTCGCCGCCCGCATCCCCCACGCCGAGGTCTTGCGCTTCGATGACGCCGGACACGGGGTGACCTTTCAAAAGGCAACCGAGCTCAATGCCGCGCTTCGCGGCCACTTCGCGCGCAATCGGCTCGAAGCTGTCCGGCCGGGCCTCGTCGTCGATCTGTCCGTTTAGTCAGAAGTGGGCGCTCAGCTGAACACGCCAGGAGAACTGGCTTCCCCTATCGTTGGGCTGAATCGAGTTGAGAGGCGAGGTGGGCACAAGGCTACCGGCCTCGCGACCCAAGAAATATTGGAAGTCGCTCGAGAGCTTCACGTTGTCGTAGCCCGGGATGATCCAATAGGAAAAGCCCACGCCGATCGACTGGAAGTTGCTGGGCGGTGCCGTCAATTCGGTCCCATCGGAGGGTGGGATGCCCCGGATCCTGGGCCTCGGCACGATGCTGTAACGGGCAAAGATCTGCAGATCTTCGAGCACGAAGTACCCGCCCTCGAGCGAGACGGCCGAGGAGACCGCCTCGGCGACCTCGTCGCTCTCAGTGCTGTCCGTCGAGTCCTGCCCGACCGTCGCCACGAATGTCGCGCTCCAGCCGTTTCCGCGGATACCCAGATCGACAGTAAAATAGGAGATCTTCGCCGGAAGGCTCTCCCCGCTTCTGCCGCCGTCCTGATAGTGCGCTGCCACGCCCAGTCGGACCCCAAACGGCGTGCCACGCCGCGCATTGAGGCGGTTGAAGCCGCCGAGCCCGGCTTTGCCCCAGGCGTACTGCGCGCGGAGGGTGACCGCAAAGTCCGCCTTCGCCGGAGCTCGGATCTCGGTGAAACCGGTTCGCAAGCCGTTGGAGTACCCGAGGTTGATCGAAAAGCGACGGCGAAGGTACGTAAACATGACGCCGGCGGAGCTTCCGGGACTGAAGACGTTTTCCGCGATCGAGTAGTCGAGGAAGTAGAGGTCGTGCGGATTGATCAGCGACTCGGCGATCAACTCGTTCATGAAAAGACCGGCGCGAAGCCGGAGAAACTTCCACTTCAGGTCGATGAATGCGCGTTGGAACTCGAAACTGCCTCCCGCCACGACGCCGATTCGCATGACCAGCGCCACGAATTCGCTGAGCCCAATACCGAGCGTGAAGCGTCCCCGAGCGACGTCGAAGCCCTGCGTGACTTGCTTTGCACGTTCCAGTGTGTCCGGATCGGTTGGCGGTCGAGTTCGGTAGTTGACCGTGTAGCGCGCTTGAATCAGGCCGCCCAGCGTCAGGAAGAACCAGTCGTCGACGCTCATGAGAAAGCCGCGGTCATAGGTCACCTTGACGTTCGAGTCACCGTTCTCGCCCGCATCGGTCTCGTCTTTGGCCTCCCCCGGCGGTTGTACCTCACTCGGTTGGGCTGCGTCGGTGGGTTCCTCCTCCGTCGGCGCGTGAAGCATGGGGTCTTCCACAGGCGAGGCGCCGGTCGTGCGCTCCTTCGCGACCTCGGCGCTGGGCGGCTCCTTCGCGTCGTCTTCGGGTGTGGAATCTTCGCCACCGGTGACGTGAAGGTCGACGTCTCGCGTCGGTTCGATGGTGGGATCCTCTACGGGGAGCGCGCCCACGATCGGTTCGTCGTTCGGCTCCGTCTTCTCTTCGGAGGGTCCGTTCTCGACGGCTTCCTGCGCGAGGGCCCAACGGGGTAGGCCAAGCGCAAGGGCGATGAGGACCGTGGATATCGTGCGGACGTTCATCGGCGCCAAGTGGCGCTAGCGGTATCACATCTCTAGCCATGGTCCCAGTCGAGAACGCGAGGCAGAGACTTCCATGTTCGATGGTTTGCTAGTCGACGGGCTTCAGGACGCATTCACCCCGGCGCTCGATGGTCTGATCGCCGCTGGAGCCGTCACCTACGACGCCTTTGCTGGCGGTGAGCTCGGCACCGCAACCGATCAACGCCATCCTCTTGGGTTCTAGGCGCACCGGGATCACTCCCGCGTCTTCAGAACTCCGATGAGGTCCAAGCGGTCGAGCTTTCTCCGGACCAGAAGCGCGCTCGCGATGCCCGACGCGAGGACCACAGCGACGGAAAAGGCGTAGGTCTGGTCCGAAATGATGAAGGGGATTCGGAAGATCTCCGGGTCGGCCCAGCTCGCGATCAGAGCCTTGGCGCCGAGCGTCCCGAGAATCAGTCCCAATGGGATGGCGATTGCGATTTGAACGGCCTGCTCACCCAGCAAAATCGCGGAAATCTCGGCGCGAGTGAAGCCGAGCACGCGGAGTGTCGCCAGGTCTCGACCTCGCATCGACACGCTCACGCGAGCATTGTTGTAGACGATCGAAATCGCAATGGCCGTTGCGAACAAGGTCATGATGAACGTCATCACCTTCATCGTCTCGTCGGTTTGCTTTTCAAAGCTCGCGATCGCATCGCTCTTTCGCGCGACCGCCTGGATGGCCGGGATATCATTCAGCCGTGACTGGACTTCGCTTTCCAATGGTGCGTCGATGCGCAGTAGCGCCGAAGAGAACCTCGGGCCCTCTCGCAACAAGCGGTGCAGGTTCGGCTTCGACATGTATCCCTGGAGGCCAAACCCTTCCTCGATGAGCCCGGCAACCGTGAGCTCGCGATCACCGCGATCGCCTTCCTTGAGCTCGATCTCGATTACATCTCCCTCTTTGACGTCGAGGATCTCGGCCAAAACGCTGGTCAGAAGGACGCCTTCGTCCGGGATCGGAACGTGACTGAAGTCGAGGTCGAATAGCTGCCGGAGCCGAGCGTCGTTGGAAATGCCCATGAGCACTGTGTCCCGCCAGCGGTGGCCCGATCGCATTCGAACCGCAGTCGACCGGATCCCCTCGACCTCTTCGACGCCTGGGACGTGGGCCAAGTAACCCAGGCTCCGCTCTGGCATCGCGTCGACGAAGCTCACCGTGAGGTCCTCCCGTTGCTGCCGCTCGAACTGAACCATCATCATCGGACCGTACGCGTCGTATCCGAATCGCCCGAGAATCACGATCGAGAGCGCCAACGCGATTCCGAGGGAAGAAAGAGCCGTGCGCCCGGGGCGGCGCCAGATCTCGCGAAACACCATCAAAGTCGTCTGGTTCAACCAGCGCGTGAACCCCCAGCGCTCGATCGC
>CAMYJN010000255.1 GCA_947258625.1 uncultured Polyangiaceae bacterium
CCGGACCCGACGCGCGGAAGGACTTCGAGCCGGAGGAGCTCGGCGCCATCTTGACCTGGTTCGAGACACACGAACCTCGCTGGTACCCCATGCTCGTGACGCTCACGTTCACGGCCTGCCGGTTCGGCGAGATCGCGGCGCTGACTTGGGGGGACCTCGACCTCAAGCACGGCGAGATCATCATCTCGAAATCCGTGTGGCGCGGGCACGTCACGACGCCGAAGACCGGCAAGGTCCGACGCGTCCCGCTTCTCCCGCCCGTGGCCGCCGTCTTGGGCGATCCCCATGACCATCGGGAGGACGAGCTTCTTTTCCCAGCACGGGGCGGCGCCCATCACGTCCCTGGCGGGTTTGCTCCGATCCTCCACAAGGCGATCGACGCGCTCGGCCTCCCGAAGCGTCGAGGCGCCGCACACCGGCTCCGTCACTCGGCGAACAACTTGCTGAGGCAGGTCGCGTCGGCCGAGGTCACTCGCGCGATCACGGGCCACTCGAGCTCGGCACTCACGTGGCACTACAGCCACGTCGGTGGCGAGGAGAAGAACCAGGCGATGCAGCAGGTTTGGAAGCTTGTGGTGGGAGGGGACAAGATTGTGGGAGATCGTGTGGGATCCTGTGATCTTCCCGATAACGTGGTTCCGATAAGGCCTCGGAATCGTTAGTGCATTGATGGCGGTGATCACCGCCAAGGTGATGGGGCTCAGCTGAGCTCGATTCGGTGCTCGGGCGTGAGGACCGCGTTGGTCGCCGAGCCAGTGACATGGGTGCCTGGCCACACGACGCATCGGTCGAGTTGGACGCCCGGCGCGATGTCGACCTCGGTGCCGATCACGCTTCGGCGAACGTTCGCAGAGGGTTCGAGCGCGTCGGGCAGGATGCATCCGTCGCGCGGCTCGACGCCCGGCCATGTGAAGGAACCTGAGGCGAGCGCGAGGTTCAGCCGGTGGTACTCCGCTACGGTTCCGAGATCCGCCCAGGGCGACTCGTCGATCACGCCGAGCACCGGCGCTCCGCGGTCCACCCAGTGCCGGTAGGCACTCCGGATCACGCAGCCGGACTCCGGGAGCGCCGAAAAGGCCTCCGGCGCCAAGATGTGAACACCGGTGAACATCAGCGACTCGTGCGTCCGGTCGTCGTGCGGAGCGCCGAGTAGGCTCCGCACCCAGCCGCTTTGGTCGACTCCGATCGCGCCGAAGCGCTCTGCCTCGGGGCTGCGGCGCAGTATCATCGTTGCAACAGCGCCGCGGCTGAGGTGCTCCGCATGAGCCCTGCCGAGATCGGGGCCGAAGAGCGTGTCGCCGTTCATGACGATCACCGAGCTTTGTGGGTCATCGAACAGAACCTGCGCTTTTCGGAGGCCGCCGCCCGTCCCAAGAAGCCTCTTTTCGCGCGAAAACCGAAGCTCCACGGCTTCCGGACATGCGGCGCGCAGGGTGGATTCGACCAGCTCGGGCCGGGGGTGGCTGTTCGCGACGACGCTGCGCACCCCGCTTCGGGCCAAGTGATCCATGGCAAACGCGGCGAGCGGGCGATTGGCGACAGGGACGATCGGCTTGGGGCGAAGGTCGGTGAGCGGCCGGAGGCGCGTCCCGAGTCCGGCTGCTAAGAGCATGGCTTGCACCGGGATATGGTATTCCCGACTGCGCAATCGTTCCAGGCAACTTGGGTCGACAAGGGCGTATACTCATCGGGCACGAGGGGGAGATGAAGAAGATCCTGCTGACAGGGGCCGCCGGGTTCATTGGGAGCAACGCCGCAACGGCGCTGCTCCACCGTGGGGATATGGTCGTCGGGGTCGACAACCTCAACGACTACTACGACCCGGCCCGCAAGCACGCGAACTTAGAGGAGGTTCGCGGCAGGGCGCCCGAGCCGGAGAAGTTCGTTTTTCACCGAATGGACATCCGCGATGAGGCGGGGATCGACGGGCTCTGCGCCAAGCATGGCTTCGACGTCATGATCCATCTCGCCGCGATGGCGGGCGTTCGCGCGTCCATCGACGACCCGAAGCTCTACCTCGACGTGAATCTGGTCGGGACGCTGAATTTGCTCGAGGCTGCACGGCGCCACGGGCACCCCCCATTCGTCTTTGCGTCCACGTCCTCCGTCTACGGCCCGACGAAGGTGATTCCCTTCATCGAAACCGACCGAGCCGACCGCCCTCTCGCGCCGTACCCAGCGAGCAAGCGAGCCGCCGAGCTCCTGGGCCATTCGTACTTTCATCTGTTTGGGCAGGACTTCACCGCGCTTCGGTTCTTTACCGTCTACGGCGCACGCGGCCGTCCCGACATGATGGCCTACAAAGTCTTGGACAACATCTTCACGGGCGCGGAAGTCCCCCTCTACAACAACGGCCAGATGCACCGCGATTGGACGTACGTCGACGATATCGTTCAGGGCGTCCTCGCCGCCGCGGACCGACCGCTTGGGTACGAGGTCATCAATCTTGGGCGAGGGAAACCAACGCTCCTCGCGGATTTCGTTCGGCTCATCGAAGATCAGGCGGGCAAGCGTTCGAACCTGATCGACAAGCCGATGCCCGCAGCCGACATGGAGTACACCTACGCGAACATCGAGCGCGCCAAAGAGCTCCTCGGCTACGAGCCTACGGTGACCGTTGAACAGGGGGTCAAGAAGTTCTGGCATTGGTACCGGGGTGCCGTTTTGGAGGCTCGCCCATGATGAGCCGGCTTCGGACGCGGACGTCGCAGTTCTTGATCGACATCACCGTGCTGATGCTCGCTTTCTTTCTCGCGATGCTCGTCCGTTTCGACTGGGATGTGCCGGGCCCGATGTTTCGGCAGCTGATGATCGTGCTGCCCTACGTGGTCCTGGTGCAGTACGCATTCCTTTCCGGTTTCGGAATCACGCGCTTTTCCTGGCGATATATCAGCCTTCGCGACGCGGTGCGGATCTTCGCCGCGATCTGCTCCGCGACGGCGGTGCTCGTCGCGCTTCGCCTCGCAAGCCCGATGCTGGTCGACCGCTTTGCGATTGCACGCTACGGCATCGTTCCGCTCGGTGTCTTGCTCGGCGACTTCGTGTTGGCGTTCATCGGGCTCTCGGGCGTGCGAGCGCTTCGACGAATGCTGGGGGAGCGCATAGCGACCGAGCAGCACCGGCGTGAGGAGAAACCCCGGGTGCCGACCCTGCTCGTTGGCGCCGGTCAGGGCGGGGTCCTGATCGCGCAGGAGATCACCCGCCGCCCCGACCTTGGCATTCGCCCGGTCGCATTCGTCGACGACGACCCCGTGAAGCAAGGCGCCGTGATTCATGGAATCAAGGTTCAAGGGACGAGCAAGGAGCTCTTGCGCATCGCCGAGCGGCACGGCGCGACCCAAGCGCTCATCACGATTTCCAACGCACCCGGGTCGGCGATTCGCCGCATCACCGAGCGCTGCAAGGAGGCGGGCCTCAAGGTGAAGATCGTGCCAGGCGCCTACGAAATCGTGGGCGGGCGGGTGAACCTCTCCCGCATTCGTGAAGTGGCCATCGAAGACCTCCTGCGCCGAGAGCAAGTGAAGCTTCAGACCGAGGTGGTGAGCGAGCTCGTTCGCGGGCAGCCAGTCATCGTCACAGGGGCGGGAGGCAGCATTGGTTCTGAGCTCTGTCGTCAGATCGCGGCGTACCGCCCTTCCCGCCTGGTGCTCGTCGAGCGCTCCGAGAATGCCCTGTTCGAAATCCATTCCGAGCTCTGCAGGCGCTTCTCCGAGCTCGACGTCGTTCCTTGCGTTGCCGACATCACCGACGTGCCGCGCGTCACGCAGGTCTTTCGCGAGTACCGGCCGATGATCGTGTTCCACGCGGCTGCCCACAAGCACGTTCCCATGATGGAGTGGAATCCAGCCGAAGCCGTGAAGAACAACGTCCTCGGCACCCAGATCATCGCAGACGTGGCCGACCAACTCGCAGTCGAGCACTTCGTGATGGTTTCCACCGACAAGGCTGTGAATCCGACATCGATCATGGGTGCCACCAAACGAGCCGCCGAGCTCTACGTGCAGGCGCTCTCGACCCACAGCGCCACCCATTTTGCGACCGTGCGCTTCGGCAACGTGCTCGGCTCGGCGGGGAGCGTGATTCCGATTTTCCGGCGGCAGATTCACGACGGCGGTCCGGTGACGGTGACGCATCCCGAAATGACCCGGTACTTCATGACCATCCCGGAGGCTGTTCAACTCGTCATGCAGGCGGCGGCGCTCAGCCAAGGCGGGGAGACCTTCATCTTGGACATGGGACAGCCTGTTCGCATCGTCGACCTCGCCCACGACCTGATTCGGCTGAGCGGCCTCGAACCCGAAAAGGACATCGAAGTCCGATTCACGGGCATTCGTCCTGGTGAGAAATTGTTCGAGGAGCTTTCACACAGCAGCGAAGGCATCGAGCGAACGACGCACCCGAAGATTTTTACGGGGACCTACGACTCGCCGCACCTGCCGGCGCTTCGCGCGCAATTCGAAACCCTCGGCGGGCTTTGTACAACCGCGAATCCAAGCGCGATACGCCAGGCGCTCGTGCAGCTCGTGCCGGAGTACGAAGACGATAGCCTCGACAGCGAGCCTCCCGCGCGAACCGGCCATGCGTTCAGAGACTCCAAACCCGTGGGGAGAGCTTGAAGATTCTGGTCACGGGAGGCGCGGGCTTCATTGGCAGCCATGTCGTCGAGGCCGCTGTCGAAGGGGGCCATGAAGTGCTCGTCGTCGATGACCTGAGCACCGGCCGGATGGAGAACCTCCCTCCAAGCGTGGAGTTCCACCCGATCGACATTCGAAATCGCGACGCGCTGCGCGAGACTGCGCTTCGCTTTGCACCGGACGCGATCAGCCACCACGCCGCGCAGGCGAGCGT
>CAMYJN010000256.1 GCA_947258625.1 uncultured Polyangiaceae bacterium
CAGCGCGATGGTGACCAAGTTCCACCACTACATTCTTCCTACCATCGTGCCGGCTGGGATTCTCGTCGGGATCGCCGCGGCGCAGTGGTGGGGCCCGCGCAAGCCCAGGGCGACCCTGCTCGCATCGGTCGCAGCCCTCTGCGCGATTCTCGGCTTTGCCTGGTTCGCCGGAGATCCGCGAGGCGTCGTCCCTGTAAGCACGGTTCTGCTCGAAGACTGGGTGCTCCAGCAAGCACGACCGGTCCGAGCGGGCGTGCTACTCGCCGCTTGCGCCGCGCTCGCCGCCTTGGCGCGCTCGGAGATTGCGGGAGCCGAAACCAAGCTGACCCCTGGACGCTGGGGCACCGCTCTCGGGGTCGCGTTGCTGCTTGGAGCCTGTCTCGTGGCGTTCGTCGGACGCGACCTGAGCTGGTCGACTTCGGCGAGGCCTCAAGGGAACGAGCGACTGATCCATTTGTTTGTCTACAACTATGGGAGGGTTTGGCCCGAGCACCTGGACTATCGCGCCATCCTCACGGGCTTCGCGCTGGCAGCGGGAGTGACCAGCGCCGCGGCGGCCTTTCGTTATTGGCGTCCGGTCGCGACGCGTGCCCTCCTTGCGGTGTCGGTCCTGTTCTGCGTTTGGGGCTTGAATGTCTACATGGTCGACGTCTCGGACCATTGGGGGATTCGCGATCTGGCGAAGCGCTACTACGACCTTCGGCAGAGCCCGGACGAACCACTGGTCGCCTGGCAGATGAACTGGAAGGGAGAGAACTTCTATACGGGCAATCGGGTCTATGTCTTCGCCGAAACCGACAACAAAAGGATTCGCGAGTGGCTCGAAGACAACGAGGGCAGGACCGCCTATGTCGTCCTCGAGCACAAGCGGCTCGAAAGCTTTCGGAAGCTCGTGCCCGAACGAGAGGTCCGGGAGCTGTCGACCAAACGGGACTCCAACAAGTTCCTGCTCATCGAGCTTGAGATCTGATCCCGGAACGGGATAGAATTCAGACTCTTGTAGGTTTCGGACGCACTGAACACCAAAAACTGGACCGATTTTCAGTACTGAGCGATCCTCTGGATTCAATGGTAAATCACGATGAAAAACTAGGCTGGCGTCTACTCGAGACGCTCTACGAGCTCGGGCGGGCCGACATCGCCGCGGACGCTGAAGTGCTGGCTACCTGGCTCGATGTTCCCGAAACCCGCGTTCAGGAGCTCCTACCGCGGCTCGATGCCCAGGGCCTGGTCGATGCGAAACGCTGCCGGCTTTCGATGCAGGGTCTGGTGCTCGCGGTCTCGATGCACGGCGCGCAGAAGCTGTCACGCCAGTCGTTCGCCGCTTGACCTGCCTTGACAGGCTGGGGCCCAACCATTATTCCGCCCTCTCTTCAGCGGAAGTGGCGGAATTGGCAGACGCGCATGATTCAGGTTCATGTGTCCGCAAGGACGTGGAGGTTCGAGTCCTCTCTTCCGCACCGCGTCCTTTGTAAACGCGACTCGCGTATCTACGAGGACATCGAACCGACGGTGTACTCGGCCCCTTTGGGGCCTGCGTACTGCGCCTGGAATTCGGCAGCTCCGTGGACTTCGTCCACTCCGACTTTGCCGTATTCCAGTCACAACCGAGTCCTCTTAAGCCGCGCGTGCCTGTTGCTGGGGGGCTCGGTCGGGTTGAGGGGCGCGTAGGTTGTTGCTGGGGGGCCGGGCTGAGGGGCTAGGTCTGCATTTTTTTCATGGGGGGTGCAGGTTGTTTATAGCTGTTGGGGAGTTCGCCTGCCTGGTTTTGTTTGATTTCAGCTAGTTAGCGGATCTCCGAGTTCGGTATGGGAGTTGCATCTATAGCGGACGTGGATGGAAATCATAGAAATCGGCGCGAGGGGCTGACGCTGGTAGAGCTCATGGTCGTGTTGGTGGTCATGGGCGTGCTGGTGAGCGCAGCCCTGCCCAACATGAGCGACGGTTTCGCCGATCGGCGTGTCGCGATGGTGGCGCGGGATGTGGCGTCCCTGTTCCAGCGCGCGCGATACATGTCGATGGCTTACGGCCGCGCGCACCAGGTGGTCTACGAAAACGACGGCGGCACCGGCCTTGCCAACGGCAATCCATACGCCTTCGAGACCCTGCGCGGCACCAGCGGTGGTTGTGCGCTCACCAGCTTCGAGAACGCGGGCGGCACGCTGCTCGCCACCATGAACTGCGGCGCCAACTGGCGCTGCGTCGATAGCGTGTACCCCGATACCTACGATTCAGACCCTGGCGATACGGATCTCATTCGCGTCCACGGGTTCAACAACGCCACGTTTTGCTACGAGGCGGGCTCGAACAACCAGGTGTTCATCGACTCGGTCCTGTGGCAGGTCACTCCCGTGCAAGCCGGGTTCGGCTTCCTTGTCTATCGCGAAGTCGACGGCCAGGCGGTCGGCGTCACGCGAAAAGTTTTCATTCCGTCCGGGACCGGAACACCACGGATGCTGCGATGAACCACCACGACAAGAAGACACAAGCAGGGTTCACCCTCGTCGAGGTCATGATCGCCATCGGCATCATGACCGTTGGCTCGCTCGGCATCCTGGCGATGCACCGAGGGGTGGGCGAGGCGAACCGGGCGGCTCTCGAAATGAACACCGCATTGGCGATCACCGAACGCTGGGTCGAGCGCGTCGAGCGCGATTCGCTCTCCTGGACGGAACGGGGTCCCAATACCCTCTCGCTCATCAACGACACGGACTACCTGGCGGGGTTGACTGCCACGACCGCGGCCACCGGCTGGTCCACCGGCTGGTTTAGGCCTACGCCGCCGCGGCTGGAAGAATCGTACGATTTCGATTTCTTCGGTGATGACGTCACTGGTACCGGCAATCCAAATCCGCCGAAGTACTGTACCAACCTTCGCGTTGCTTGGCTCCGGGAGGGAAGCTCGGCCCGGGTCGACATCCGAACCTTCTGGTATCGCGCGGGCTACGCGCCCGGCGGCGCGACGCACCCGAACTGGGTGGGTGGCGCGGCGTTTCGAGGCGCGGATTGCGACGCCGGAGCCGCAGACAGCTGGGGCCTCAACACGGCGACGCTCCCGCCGAATATCGATGTCGTGTTCGCATCGACCGTCGTGACCTGGCAGAGGAGGGAAGGAACGTGAGAAAAAGCGGTTTCACTCTCATCGAGCTCATGGTCGCGATGGTCGTAGGCCTCACCGCCATCACCTCGGTCTACAGCCTTGGGGCCGCGATGAGCGAACAGTTCTACGAGGAGCAACGCACCGCGACCTCGCAAGGCTCGTCCCGCGCCGCGATCATGCAGCTTCGCCGCGACATTTCTCGAGCCGGTCTCTTCGGCTCGCCCAACGCCCGGAGCGAGGACCGCTGCGAGACAGGCCTGCCCGAGCCCGCGCTCCCTACGTTTGACGCTGGCCCCATCACCATGGGCGCCTTTCAGTACTACCCGGACGCAGACCTGGGAGTCCTCGACCCAGACGGCGACAACTCTCCGGGAGTCGGCGCCGACCGCCTTCGCGTTCTCACCAGCCTCTACCTCACCGACCAGCTGCTCGTCGACTCCGTGACCCCCGATGGGACGACCCTCATCTTACAAACCGGCAATCAGGCGTACCGCCGGACCTTCGCCTGGGGCCAGGCGGCAGGTCCGTTCGCCGGGCCCGCGCCGGACTACCTCGTCGGCAATCTCCTCGGGGCTGGTGCGGCGAACTGGGATGGCATCGGCCAGAAAGGAGCGCGTGCGTTCCAGACCAGCTCAGTGCTGCACATCGAATCACCCGAGGGATATCACTTCTTTCGAACCAATTTCATCAAGGCGGCCAACACCCAGAATCAAGTGCGCCTGAGGCTCACCCAGGCGCTGCCGGTCGCCACCGCCTGTCTTCCCGGAGCAGGCGAGGGCTCGACCGTCGCTCCGCTGCAATGGGTCGAGTATGCGCTGGTCGACCCCTTTGATGACACCTCGGTCGGCGCCAACTTCATGAATTTCGAAGCGTTCTTCGACGTTGCGGGCACGAACGCCTTGCTCGAATCTGGTTTCGGGAGCGCCGACGAAGGGGCTCTTCGAGAGGAGGGCAACGTCATGCTGGTGCGACGCATCCTAAATCCGGCGGACGGCACCGTGATACCCAACACCACGCAGGTGCTGGCCGAGTTCGTCAGCAACTTCGAAGTCTCGTTTCTGGTCGACCGTCGGTCCGGTACGACTACGGCACCGCTGGCACCGGTGATGGACGCCGAGACGAATATCAACGCCATTCCCCAGCAGGTCCGTTCGGTTCTCATCAACTTGGGAATTCGCAGCCCGCTCGAGGACCCCTCAATTCCCTTCTCCGGCGTGACCAGCGCGAACACGCGATTCGAAGTGAACCCCGACGAAAAGGGCTCTGCGCGTGTGCGCCACATCCGCATCGAGATCCCGGTGATGAGCGTGGCAAGGAGGAACCTCCTATGAAGCATCCTCGCAAGCAAGAAGGCGCCGTGCTTTTTGTCGTCGTGATGATCGTGATGGTCGGCACCGCGAGCGCCCTCTTCTCGGCCACGACGGTGTCGCACGAGGTCCGGGGCACTGGCTTTGCTCGCCAGCAGCTGCAAACCCGATACGCCGCCCGTTCCGCCATGATCGGCGCGCTCGAGTGGTTCGACATCTTCGGCCCGGAGGCCGTCCGCAACATCGTGCAGACCCAAGGCAACACCGACGCCAAGCTCTTCACATGCACGACCAGCACACCGATAAGCTGCTATCCCGAACCGAGCCTGGCGGGGAATCGCCGAGCCTACCGGCTCTACAGGGAGCACTTCGACGCGCTGATCGAGGTCGATGGCAGCGGTAACTTCAAAA
>CAMYJN010000257.1 GCA_947258625.1 uncultured Polyangiaceae bacterium
AAAGCTCGGAGAGGTCGACTTCCGTATGACTTCGCTCGACTTCTCGCGCAAAACCCAGCAAGCGGCTGGTCATCTCCGTCGCCGCCGCGGCCGCGGAGCGGATGTCGTTGAATGCTTCGCGGACGTCGGGGTCGCTGACCTTGGTTTCGCCCGGGAGCCCGTTCAAGAAATCGATGCTGGATTTCACCGCTCCCAGAAGATTGTTGAAATCGTGCGCTACGCCGGTGCCGAGCCGCCCGATCGCCTCGAGCTTTCGCCGCTGTGCGACCTGCTCCTCCATCGGATCGTGATGCGCAAACAGGAGCAAGGAGCTGCCGATCTGTATTCGGTCGCCGTAGGTGAGAACCCTTCGGGTCACCCCCATTCCGTTGACCTGGGTCCCATTTCGACTCGCGAGGTCTTCGATCAGATACGAGCCGTTCTCGTGTTGGAAGATCCGTACATGAACGCGGGACACGAGTGTGTCGTCGACTTGTACGTCGGCTTTCTCTCCGCGGCCGAGGGTGAGCTCTTCTCCGATGGCGTACTTGTCGCCCGCCAGCTTGCCGGCGAGCACGACGATGCGAGCCTGCTCCTCCTTATTGGAGAGGCTCTTCTGCTTGAACACGTGTTGGCGTGTAACCTCGGTGGGATCGTGTCGCGACATCAGGCGGCGGGCCCTCGAAGCCCATTAGATCCTAGCCTGCAGGACCGAACGATGGTGTAGCCCCGGGGGGTGAGGGGCTCCAGCGCACATTGGAGTACGGTTGATGACGGCGCCGATTCGGTCATACTCTGCCGTTAGCGATGTCTTGTTCGCGCCCAAAGTCGTCTGGAAACGCAGTGATCCGGCGGGCTTGTGCCCTTGCGGGTCTCTTTGCTCTCCTGCTTCAGAGCACGAGCGGCGGCCATATGCTTCTCGTCGAGCACACGCAATGCGCCGAGCACGGCGAGCTGGTTCACGGCGGCGAGGCGCATCACCACGATGCTTTCACGCATGTCGAGACCGACAGGCTCGCGTTTGAGAGCGGCTCGAAGAACGCTTCGGGAGAGGCGCACGAGCATTGCGCGCTGAGCGTCGACCGCCGAGACGCAACGCCGTCGATCGTCCAAGCGAAGGTGGCTCCCTGCCCCATCGAGGCCTCGCCGAGCGCCACACCCGATGACCCGTTTACGCTCGTCGCAACCGAGCGCTTCCGCATCGCCCCGAAGAATTCACCTCCTGCCTAAACGTTCGTCAACCAATCGAACGCGGCCGCAACGAACGCGGCAGGCAAGAGAAGTGAATGAAAGGGAATCGCACACACAGTATCGGCGTGCTTGCGCTCGGGATCTTGGTCCTATGGGCATCCGCACCCGTGCGCGCACAGGCTCAAGAGACCCCCGACGCTGACGCTGGCACTGGCACTGACGCTGGCACTGACGCTGACGCTGGCACTGACACTGACACTGACACTGACGCTGACGCTGACGCTGACGCTGACACTGACACTGACACTGACACTGACACTGACGCTGACACTGACACTGACACTGACGCTGCCGCTGACACTGACGCTGCCGCTGCCGCTGACGCTGACACTGACGCTGCCGCTGCCGCTGCCGCTGACACTGCCGCGGATGTGGTGGGGGGTGGTTGATGGAAGTGGGAGCGGGTTTGGTTTAATTACACCGCCCGCCCACCCCCACCCGTAGTTGCGGACACTCTCACGCGAGTGAGCAGCGTGCCTGGCGCGGCGGTCGCTGCGCTCCGCCTTGCCGGCGCTTTGCGCCGGGCTTCGCCCTGCGGGCTCGCGCTAACGCCTGCTGTCTTGAGGGGGGTACTTCAGAGCCGTCCTTTTACACAAATGGATATGAGTGGAGGGGCGCGGAAAAAGGCGCGATATGGGGCGGAGTCGACGTCGCAAGTGACAATCCGCAAGACAGCAACTACCGCGGATTGGCGCGCGCGCCGAGGCGAGGCTTGCGTGGCCCCCGGCCCCACGCCCGACCGGCCACCTTTGCAAGCCGAGCCGTTCGACGCAGCCCCGTGTCGCGCCTTTTTCCGCGCCCCGGTTACAGCTCGAAGTCCCCGTACTCGAGAATCTCCGCAACCCGGTACAGAAACCCGTTCGCGTGCACTCCGTCCACTACACGGTGGTCGTAGGTCAGGGCCATGTGCATCACCGGGTGGATCGCCATGACGTCTTCTCCCTCGTGCTCGATCACCACGACTCGCTTCTTGATCGTACCGAGGCGAAGAATCGCGACGTTGGGTTGCGAGATGATCGCGCCGCCGACCAGGTTGCCTCGGCGGCCGGGGTTGGAGATGGCGAACGTCTTGCCCGAGAGATCGTTCGGAGTGAGGTTGCCGGAGCGCGCTCGCTCCGCGACGTCGGCCACAGCGCGAGCAACGCCTCGAATCGTGAGGTCGTCGGTATTTCGAATCACGGGGACGACCAGGCCTTCGTCGGTGTCGACCGCGATGCCGATGTTGACCTCGGTCAGCTTGACGAATGCGTCATCGAGGACCCGGGAGTTGATTTCGGGGAACTCGCGCAGTGCCCGAGCGGTCGCTGCGATCGCAAATGCAAGGTAGGTGAGGTTGACGCCGTCCTTCTTGAACTGCGCTTTGTGTTGATTTCGCAGCACCGCCGTCCGATGCAGGTCGCATTCGGCGAAGGTGACCACGTCCGGGGCGGTCTGCTTCGAGAAGACCATGTGGTCGGCGATGATTCGGCGCCGGCGTGTGAAGGGAACGACCTCGTCGCCGGGCTTGGGAACATACGGCGGCAGGCGAAACGCTCCGGAGGGACCGCTGGCTCTTGCGGACGCCGGCGCGCGCTGGGCCCCAGGCGAAGGAGCAGGCTCCGGGGGTGCCGCTGCAGCCTGAGCTGGTGGTGGAGGCGGAGGCGGACTCGCGACCCGTGCGGGACTGGGCGCGTTGCTGATCGCCGCCATGACGTCGTCATGCATGATGCGTCCGCTTTCGCCCGAGCCCTGGACGGCGGAGAGGTCGACGTCCTGCTCTCGCGCGAGCTTACGGACCGACGGCGAAGTCGGCGGCGCAGGACCGGCATCGGCAGCAGGCGCCGCGGGCTCGCTGGCCGGCGCGGCTGTCGCGGTCGCTTGTGCGCTCTCGTCGATTTCGCAAATCGGATCGCCAACCGCGATGATGTCGTCTTCGGCCGCCAGTAGTTGCGTCACAACGCCTGCTACGGGCGATGGGAGCTCGCTGTCCGCCTTATCGGTGAGGATTTCGACGATCGGCTGGTCTTTGGCGACAGACTGCCCGGCGGAGACAAGCCATTTGCCGATGGTGCCTTCTACGACGCTCTCGCCGAGTTGCGGCATCGTCACTCTGGTGGCCATTGGAGCCGCACCATAGCCTAAAACAAACGGTGCGCCATTCTTCAGGCTAGTCTTGCCGCGCCGCTCGGAGTAGAGTCCCGCCCATGCTGGACACGCTCAACAGGGAAGACAGGCTTCAGCTCATGAGGTTTGTTTGCTCCTTCGCGTGGGCCGACCTCGAGATCACCGAAGGTGAACGTGAGTTCATAGTCAAAATGGTGATTCGACTTGGTCTGGACGAAGAAGAGCAGCAGCAGGTCGCGCAGTGGCTCGAGGTTCCACCCCGCGCCGACGACCTCGACCCTGGGGACATCCCGAAAGAACACCGGCAACTGTTTCTAGACGCAGCAAAGGCCATGATCCTCTCCGACGGCTTCGTCGGAGACGCGGAAGCCGAAAACCTGGTCATCCTCGACCAACTGCTGCGCTAACCGCCGTTCGAATAGTGGAGACATCATGGACATCGACGCGAGCAAGTACATCGATTTGTTAATGGAGCACGGCCCTAAGGTCTTGGGCGTCCTGCTGGCGCTCTTCTTCGCATTCGTACTGGCGGGTTGGGCCGAGCGAGGTGTCCGCGCCGGGCTCGAGAAGCGTAGCTTCGACGCCACCCTCACGCGCTTCTTCGCGAAGTTCGCGCGCTATCTGATTCTCGTTGGCGCCGTTCTCGGGTGCCTGGGGGTTTTTGGAATTCAAACGGCGAGCTTCGCCGCCGTGTTGGCCGCTGCCGGCTTCGCGGTCGGGTTGGCTTTCCAGGGAACCCTCGGCAACTTTGCAGCGGGTATCATGCTCCTCGTGTTCCGGCCCTTCAAAGTCGGAGACTTCGTGGAAGTGAACGACGACACGGGCGTCTGCGAGCACATCGATCTCTTCACCTGCGAGTTCCGCACACTCGACAACCGGAAGCTGATCATCCCCAATGGCGCGGTCTTCGGAAGCACGATCACGAATTACACCGGCTATGACGTTCGCCGCGTGGACGTAGATGTGGGTGCCGAATACTCGGCCAGCATCGATGCGACCCGAAAAGCCCTCGAGGCCTCGGCAGCAAGTGTGCCCGGCATGGTTCATGATCCCGCCCCTCAGGTCTTCTTGAAGGGGCTTGGCGGCTCCTCCGTCGACTGGCAGGTCCGCGTCTGGTGCAAGACAGAGGACTACTGGGACGTCTGGCAGGCGACGGTTCGGGCAGCCAAACTGTCGCTCGACCAGGCCGGCATCGGGATTCCGTTCCCCCAGCAGGACGTGCACCTCGACGAGGCCGTCATCAAGGCACTGTCGAACTAGCGATTCAATCGGCCGGGCTCAGGCGCAGGGATCGAGGAGCTCCGAGACGGCCGGGCGCGCCGCGGCCAGGCTCGCGCCCAGCCCGACGACCTGCATCGGGTCGAGATCGGAGCGCGGCCGCTTGCCGAAGTACGATTCGATGTACTCGACGACACCCGGAAGGCGTGTGCTGCCGCCGGCGAGAAACACGGCTTGGATGTCGCGCGCTTT
>CAMYJN010000258.1 GCA_947258625.1 uncultured Polyangiaceae bacterium
CGAAGCGGCGTCGGGAGAATGAATCATGCAACCCGATCACGTACGGATCTTCGACACAACGCTCCGAGATGGAGAGCAATCACCTGGCGCGACGATGACCTCGTCGGAGAAGCTAGAGGTGGCGAAGACCCTATCGCGACTGGGGGTGGACATCATCGAAGCGGGCTTTGCGGCCGCTTCTCCCGACGACTTGCGAGCGGTGAAGACCATCGCCGAGGCCGTGGGCGTGACGGGCGTGGAGGGTCGGCCATCTTCGGAGCCGCCGACCATCTGTAGCCTGGCGCGGGCTCACCAGCCTGACATCGAAAAGGCAGCTGAGGCGATCGTTCCTGCGAAGCACGGCCGGATCCATACCTTCCTCGCGACATCGCCGATTCATCGCGAGCACAAGCTGCGGATGAGCCGGGACCAGGTGCTCGCCAAGATCAGCGAGATGGTCGCCTTCGCGCGTAGCTTCTGCGACGACATCGAGTTCAGCCCTGAGGACGCCGGCCGAACGGAGATGGACTTCCTCTACGAAGCCTTGCAGGCTGCGA
The DNA here is from genome assembly GCA_947258625.1 of uncultured Polyangiaceae bacterium. Classification (GTDB taxonomy): domain Bacteria; phylum Myxococcota_A; class Polyangia; order Polyangiales; family Houyiibacteriaceae; genus SG8-38. Next base: position 537 of record CAMYJN010000258.1, read on the forward strand.
TCGAGGCTGGTGCGAGCACGCTGAACATTCCCGACACGGTCGGGTACACGATCCCCGAGGAGTTTGGCGGTCGCATCGCGATGCTTCGCGAGAACGTGCCTGGCATCGAAAAGGCCGTGATAAGCGTCCATTGCCACAACGACCTCGGTTTGGCGGTCGCCAACAGCTTGTCGGCGGTCCAGCACGGAGCACGGCAGGTCGAGGTCGCGATCAACGGCATCGGCGAGCGCGCGGGTAACGCCTCGCTCGAGGAGGTCGTGATGGCGCTCCGCGTGCGACGCGACCTCTACGGGATCGAGACCAGAGTCGACACCACGCAGCTCACCCGTGCGAGCCGTTTGGTCAGCAAGGTGACGGGCATGGTCGTGCAACCGAACAAGGCCATCGTTGGCGCCAACGCGTTTGCGCACGAAGCCGGTATCCACCAGGACGGGATGCTCAAGCACGAAGAGACGTACGAAATCATGAGGCCCGAAACGGTAGGCGCCGGAAAAACGCTGCTCGTCCTCGGCAAGCACTCCGGTCGGCATGCATTTGCGAATCGCTTGGTCGAGCTCGGATATCCGGTGTCAGGAGACGGGCTAGACAAGGCCTTTGCGCGCTTCAAGAAACTCGCCGATAAGAAGAAGATCATCACCGACGCCGATTTGTTGGCGCTGGTCAGCGATGAGCTTTACCAACCCAAAGAGTTTTGGCGACTCGACGCCATCCAGGTCGGCTGCGGCACCGGAATGCCCACGGCGACCGTCAAGCTCACTGGGCCTGACGGCGTCACGCAAACGGCCGCAGAGGTGGGGACGGGACCCGTCGACGCGGTGTACAAGGCGATTCAGTCCCTCGTCCACGTGCCCGCCACGTTGCTCGAGTACACCGTGCAGTCGGTGACGGAAGGAATCGACGCCCTTGGCGAGGTGAGTGTTCGCGTGGCGCCCGACGAGCACGGCGACGCCGAGCCCGACAAGATCAATCCGCAATACGAGCACTCACGCGCAAGGGTGTTCCATGGGCACGGCGCACACACCGACGTCATCGTGGCCAGCGCCAAGGCCTATCTTGCGGCCATCAACCGCATCCTCGCGATCAGAGAAGCCAAGCAACCCGAAAGCAAGGCAGCCGGAAGCGCTGCGTAACGAGCATGATGGAACCAAGAACACTATTTCAGAAGGTTTGGGACGGGCACGTCGTCGTTGAGGAGCCGGACAGGCCGGCAGTTCTCTACATCGACCTGCATCTCATTCACGAGGTGACGTCGCCGCAGGCCTTCACCGGCCTTCGTGAGCGCGGCCTCAAGGTCCGACGCCCGGAGAAGACCATCGCGACGATGGACCATTCGACGCCGACGCTACCGAAGGCGCTCTGGGTGATCGACGATCAGGCAAAGGCACAGCTTGGGCAGTTGGAGCGCAACTGTAAGGAGTTTGGCATCGAGCTCTACGCGCTCGGAGACAGTCGGAACGGGATTGTTCATGTCATCGGGCCAGAGCGCGGCTTCACGCAACCCGGCAAGACGATTGTTTGTGGTGACAGCCATACGTCGACCCACGGCGCGTTTGGTGCCCTGGCGTTTGGCATAGGGACGAGCGAGGTCGAGCACGTTCTGGCTACACAGTGCCTCTTGCAGCGGAAGGCAAAGACGCTCGAGGTGCGAGTCGAAGGTCAGCTCATGCCGGGCGTCACAGCCAAGGACATCATTTTGGCGCTCTGCTCGAAGATCGGCACGGGCGGCGGCACTGGCTACGTCATCGAGTTCACCGGCTCGGCAATCCGAGCTCTCGACATGGAAGGCCGGATGACCGTCTGCAACATGAGCATCGAAGCGGGCGCACGCGCCGGCATGATCGGTCCTGACGAAACGACCTTCGAGTATCTGCGAGGCCGCGACCACGTGCCACAGGGCGCAGACTGGGACGCTGCGGTCGAACGCTGGAATCAGCTGCGCACCGACGAAGGCGCGATCTTCGACAAGACCGTCGTCATCGACGCAAACAAGCTCGAGCCGATGATCACGTATGGGACAAACCCCGGCATGGGCATGCAGATCAGCGAGCCCATGCCCACGACGGACCGCTTCGAGGACGCCTCGCAGCGGGCCGCATTCGAGAAGGCGATGGGCTACATGGACCTTCAGCCCGGGCAGCGCCTGCTCGGTCAGAAGATCGACGTCGTCTTCATCGGCTCGTGCACTAACTCGCGCATCAGCGACCTCCGAATGGCCGCGGGCGTCTTCAGTGGACGCAAGGTGGCGGACGGGGTGCGAACACTCGTCGTCCCGGGCTCTCACGACATCAAAAAACAGGCCGAGGCCGAAGGGCTCGACCGGATTTTCCAGGAAGCAGGCGCCGAATGGCGTGAGCCCGGGTGCTCGATGTGCATCGCAATGAACGGCGACAACTTGGAGCCGGGGCAATACGCGGTCAGCACTTCGAACCGCAATTTCGAAGGACGTCAGGGCAAGGGGGGACGAACTTTCCTCGCCTCCCCTCTTACCGCAGCCGCTTCGGCGGTTAAAGGCGAAGTCACCGACCCGCGGAGCTTTCTGCTTTCTTGAAAGGCTGAGTCATGGCGAAATTCACCACACTGACATCGCACGCGGTACCTCTCCCCGAGGAGAACGTGGACACGGACCAAGTCATCCCTGCTCGTTTTCTCAAGGTGACCGACAAGCACGGGCTCGGCGACAGCCTCTTCTGCGACTGGCGCTATCTCAAAGACGGATCGAACAACCCCGACTTCGTCCTCAACGAACCGGCTTCGCAGGGCGCGCAGATCCTCCTCGCAGGCAACAATTTCGGCAGCGGGTCCTCGCGAGAGCACGCGCCCTGGGCGCTCGTCGGCTGGGGCTTTCGGGCGATCATTTCGACGGGTTTCGCCGACATCTTCAAGAGCAACTCGTTGAAGAATGGGCTGCTCCCGGTCGAGGTGAGCGCGTCCGTGTACAAGGCACTGATGGAAGCGGTGCAGCTCGACCGTTCTACCAAGATCTCGATTGACTTGCCGACTCAGTCCCTAACCGCCTTAGACGGGCTCGAAGCGACCTTCCCCATCGACGCATTTTCGAAGCACTGCCTTCTCGAGGGCATCGACCAGCTTGGTTACCTGCTTTCGTTCGACGATCAGATTTTGCACCATGAGCAGCAACGGACATAAGGCCTCGGCCCCGGTCGTGGAGGTCTACGACACCACTCTGCGTGACGGCACGCAGATGGAAGGCATGAGTCTGTCGTGCGACGACAAGCTGCGCATCGCGGAGCACTTGGATTCGGTCGGCGTGACGTTCATCGAAGGCGGCTGGCCCGGCTCGAATCCCAAGGATGTCGAGTTCTTCGAGCGGGCGAAGGACCTGCCCTGGAAGAACGTCACGATCGCGGCGTTCGGATCTACCTGCCGAGCCGAGCTTCGCGCCGAGGACGACCCTCAGCTTCAAACCCTCATCGCAGCCGAGACGCCAGTCTGCACCATCTTCGGCAAGACATGGAACATGCACGTCACGGAGGTGCTGCGCACCAATCTCGAGGAGAACCTGCGCATGGTCGAAGAAAGCGTCGCGTTTCTCAAGGAGAGCGGACGCCGGGTGATCTACGATGCGGAGCATTTCTTCGATGGCTACAAGTCCGACCGCGGGTACGCGATCGAGACCCTGCGAGCGGCTTCCTGCGCTGGAGCCGAAACCCTCACGCTCTGCGACACGAACGGTGGCTCGATGCCCTGGGAGATCGAAGAGATCGTCAAAGCGGTCCAGGAGGCGCTCCCCGACGCGCCTCTTGGGATTCACGCCCACAACGACGGGGAGTGCGGCGTCGCAAATTCCATCGCAGCCGTTCGCGCCGGCGCGCGCCACGTCCAAGGCACCGTAAACGGCTACGGTGAGCGCTGCGGCAACGCAAACCTCTGCTCCGTCATCCCCGATTTGGAGCTCAAGCTCGGCCTCCAATGTCTTCCGAAAGGCGGCCTCAACCAGCTCCACGACCTGAGCCACTTCGTCGCGGAGATCGCGAACCTGAGCCCGAACGAACATGCAGCCTACGTCGGGCGAAGCGCCTTCGCTCACAAGGGCGGCATTCACGTGTCGGCGATCCGACGTCATCCAGAGTCGTACGAGCACGTCGACCCAACGCTGGTTGGCAACGAGTCGCGCGTGGTGGTTAGTGAGCTATCAGGGCGCAGCAACCTGCTCAGCAAGGCCGAAGAGCTCGGTCTCGAAGTGAGCTCCGCAAGTGGCGGGCGAGTCCTGGAAAAGATAAAGGAGCTCGAATCCAAGGGCTTCGC
>CAMYJN010000259.1 GCA_947258625.1 uncultured Polyangiaceae bacterium
GAGCCGATGATTTGTCTTCGACGCTGGAAGGGGCTCCGGCTGTGGTCAGCCAACCCGTGGGCAACCGAGCCTTCGGAGCCAGCGCCCTCCACGACGAGGCGGTGCTCGACATCCCAGCCTATCTTCGCCGCGGAACCCGCAGCGCCGACTAAGCTAAGAGTTATTTCATACACTTAGCTTCAAGCCCGGCTTCGCCCGGGCTTTTTGCTTTGCTGAACTTGGACGTTCGGAGGACGGCCGTACGTGCGCGCCACGGCAACGTTACACAAAATGAGCCCAATTCACTTTGCAATGAGAGGCAAAGCGCGTAGCTTGATGGGGCAGGGGTCACGTATTCCGTTCGAAATTGACCCCTCTAGATTAATATTTTGCCATCTGGCAGACTGGAAGTGGGAAGAGGTTGAGGAAAAGTGTTCAGTTGGGGCTCGGTGGCCCACGTAGATGCCCCTGCTTCGGGGTTCTCTGCTTTCTGTGCGCATTCGTGTCCTCCCTCTTCGGCGCAAAGAGCGCCTTAGCCGACGCTCCGCTTCCCGCGATAAAGACGATGCCGATCGCAGCGCCTGCTGCCGTGCTCGGCTTGACGAACCCCTATGTCATCGCAGCCGCCGCGACGAAGCCCGAGGTGAGGCGCTTTACGTTTTCGCGAGACATTCTCGACCTCGCAGCGCACGTAGAGCGGCTCGCCCGCTACGGCGTCGATCTGAATCAGCGCAAGCTTCCGCATACCGAGAAACTGCAGCTTCGTCTGAAGCAGCGCGGTGTCGGTGGCGTTCTTCAGATCTGTTATCGGCGCTAGCGTGTAACCTCGGAGCTCTTGGCACGCCCCCGGCATCACATCGTCTTGGTTCCCGGCCTGTTCGGGTTCGCGCGGCTAGGCGGTTTCGACTATTTCATGCACGTCGAGGAGGCGCTCGCGAGCCGGCTCTCGGAGCGCGGTGCGGACTTCGAGTTCGTGCTCGTGTCCGCGCCGCCCACCGGCTCCATCGTGCACCGCACGCAGGTGCTCATGGACACGATTCAGCAAAGCTGTGCCGACGATGCAGGGGCCATTCATCTCGTCGGGCATTCGACCGGTGGGCTGGATGTCCGGCTGCTGGCCTCGCCCTCGGCCTGGCCAGATCCCCCGGCTTGGTTTGATCGCGTCCGAACCGTCACCACGATCGCAACGCCCCATTACGGCACGCCGCTGGCCCATTTCTTCACGACGATGGCAGGGACGCGGCTCCTCGAGGCGCTCTCGCTTCTCACGTATGTCACGCTGCGCGCGGGCGGGCCGCCGCTCACCATCCTAGCTCCGGTCGTCGCCGCCCTGGGTCGAATGGACCAGGCACTGGGCATCGAGATCAAGCTGCTCGATCAGTCGACGGAGCTACTACTCAGCTTCTTGGGGGCAGAGGGTCGAGCCGAGGTTCGGGACTGGTTTGATGGCATTCGCACCGATCAGGGTGCCGTCATTCAACTCACACCGGAGTCGATGGACATCTTCAACGCCGGTATCGAGGACAACCTTAATCTTCGATACGGCTGCATCGTCACTCGGACCCCTCCGCCTGCGCCTCTTCGAATCGCAAAGAATCTCCGCTCTCCGCTGAACGCGCTCTCGGCCGCGGTATTTAGCCCGCTCTACGTGGGTGCAGGCCGCACTTCGAAAGTCTATCCGCCGCCCAACCCGGAGCCCGAAGTTCGCGAGGTTCTCGAAAAGAGCCTCGGGCTCGCGCTCGAGAGCTCGTTCAACGACGGACTGGTCCCAACCACGAGCATGATCTGGGGCGAAGTTCTGTGGGCGGGTACCGCCGATCACCTCGACGTCCTCGGCCACTTCCATGGAGACCGCGACTCCTCCCACACCGATTGGCTCGTGAGTGGCGCCCGCTTTCGAGAAGACGACTTCGACGAGGTCATGGACGCCATCGCCGAGTCGTTGCTACGCTAAAGGCGGTCAGTGAAGTCCGAACTCGTCGCGGTGCGCCGCCAAGTACGCAATGTAGTACTCGGCCGGCTGCTCGGACTCCAAGTCTCCGGCTTCCACCGAATCCTTGAGTTGCTTCATCAGCTCGCCGAGGCGCTTGGATGGCGGCACCCCGAACTCCTTCATAATCACATTGCCCAAGCCCTTCGGCAGAGGAGCAACCCTGCTGTCTTCTTCCTGAAGGTTGCGAATGTGCTTGGCCAGCAAGCTGATCTGACGGACACCACGCCGACGCTTCTCCGGGCGCTTCGTCGTGATGTCTGCACGGCTGAGGTCGAGCAGGTCACGAAGACCCTCACCCATCTGCTTGTAGAAGCGCCGAACGGCGGCATCGGTCCAACTATCGTCGTACTGCGCCGCGCGAAGGTGATGCAAGATCAGGAAGTGAATCCGCTCGCGTTGCTCGCCTTCGAAGCCTAGGCGGTCGGCTACGCGCTTACGGAACATCGCCGCGCCCACTTCGGCGTGGCCGTGAAACGAAACGTTTCCGTGCTCGTCGATTCGACGGGTCTTGGGCTTCCCGATGTCGTGCAGCAATGCGCCCCAGCGAACCTCAACACGCGGGACCGACTGCTTCACGACCTGTTTGGTGTGCTTCCAAACGTCTTTGTGACGCCACTCGTTGTCTCCGAAGCCGACCATCGCGGCGACTTCGGGCAGCCATGCATCGAGGCCGCCGACCGATTCGATCGCATCGAGCCCAGGTTCCGGGAATTTCCCGCAGAGCAGCCTGTCCATCTGCTCGCGAAACTCCGAGACCGGCACTGCGCGCCACTCTGCAGGAGCGGGTCGGTCCAGCTTCTGTTCGAGCAGGGCCGGGTCCCGGGCCACATCGGCGGTCCAGCTCAATGTTTTGATCGCCCGCTCGGGCGTGACCTCTCTTGCTACCGACATCGCTCAGCCTAGTATATCGCGGAGCGCCTGAACTAGGCGCCCGTTCTCTTCGGGGGTCCCGATGGTGATTCGAATACAGCTTCGAAGCCGCGAATCACCGCTCGAAAACTGCCGGACTGCGATCTCGTGTTCCAAGAGCGCCTCGCAGAGCGTTGGGATGTCGCCCGCATACCGGACGAGCAAGAAATTGGCTGCGCTCGGATAGCAGTGGAGCGCTTCGTGCCGGCTGAGCTCGCCGGCCAGCCCTTCGCGCTCGGCGACGATGCTGGTGATCTGGTCTTCGAGCAGGGGGGCGAGGTCGGTCAGCGCGAGCGTCGCGATGATTTGCGAAGCGGTATTTAGATTGAAGGGCTGACGGACTTTCTCGAGCTCCGCGGACAGCGGCTCGTGAATGCGGACCCAGCCCACGCGGATGCCCGCAAAGCCCACCTTCGAAAGGGTTCCCATCAAGGCGCAGTGAGGGCGCTCCTCCGCGAACGTTGCAAACGACTGCCCGGAGTAGGCTCCATAGGCTTCGTCGATCACATGCAAGGTGTCGGGAAATGCGTCGATGAGGCGTTCCACCTCGTCGCGCGCAAAGCAGTTGCCAGTCGGGTTGTTGGGAATGGCGTAATAAATGAGATTGGGTTGCGTCCGCTCCATGGCTTCAGCCATCGCGTCCGCGTCGAGATCCCAGCCATCGTCCAGAGGGACGCCCACCGGCTCCCAGCCGTGCACCTGGCTCGTCATTCGGTACATCATGAACGTCGGCTCAGGGATCAGGACGACGGGCCGCTGGGCGCCTGCCCGCGGTCTCGAAATCGCCGTCGCCAACGAAGCGATCAGCTCATCGGAGCCAGCGCCCAGCACGTACTCAGCAGGGCTTCCGCCGAGTCCGCGGGCGAGCGCCGCACGAAGTCGCGTCGCTCGACCATCCGGATAACGATGCAACTCAGCCGTGTGAAGGGCGGCGGCGATTCGTGCGCGCGCCTCGGGAGGCAGCGGAAACGGACTCTCGTTCGCGTCGAGCCTCACCTCAGGGGGCGCCGGAGGCACCCGGTATGGGGAAAGCTGCGCGAGCTCGGGCCGTAGGAGGATTTTGAGAGATTCGATCGACATGCGTCTCACCGGTCGGGCGGAGTCATTGCACGCCATGCGCCGCTGTAAAGCAGCGGTCCAAAAGAAGGCCGATCAGTGTAGAACCAGGTCAGCCTGCTGCCGGGCCTCGGCCAAGGCCTCGCTCACCACGCGGGCATCCTTTGCATCCGGTCTAGCTTCCAAGTACGCGGCCAGATCCTCGGAGGCGGCGCCATAGGTACGAAGGGTGTGGGCCAGAAGGCCCCGGTCGCGGCGGTGCTCTGGGGCCTGCGTGAGCTCGACCAGATGGTCGCAGGCAAGCATCGCTCGCGCATAGTCCCCCTGACGCCGATGCGCGTTTTTGAGATTTGCGAGCATGCGGATGGTGATGGTGAGGCAGTCCACAGGCTCTAGGTAGCTCGGATGCAACGCCATTTCCGCGCCAAGGAACTCCGCTGCGAGCCTTCGCAGACCGTGGCCGTCGAGCAACTCGCCTCGGTGGAAGGGATCTTGGTACACGCCGTCCGAGCCGCCAACGCGAACCAAGAAGTGACCGGGGAATCCGACCCCTTCGACATCCATCCCCGCGCGCTCACCGACTGCCATCGTGAGCACCGAGAGTGAAATGGGAATCCCTCTGCGGCGAATCATGACTTTGTCGAGGTAGCTATTGTAGGGATTGTAGTAGTCCTCACGCTCACCTTCGAAGCCCAACTCTTCGAAGAGCAGCTCGGCGAGGATCCGTCCGTCGCGCTCTGGGTTGGAACGAAGCCCACGGCGGATCAAGGCTTCGGCGCCCAGGCCATCGAGGCTGCGACGCATCGCGTGCTCATCCAGCAGCGGGTTGGCTTCTTTGGCGATGAGAATGGCAGCGTCC